>JAOZRJ010000096.1 GCA_029931885.1 Candidatus Omnitrophota bacterium
AATCTTATTTCTAAAGAATTTATTCCTTTAAGAAAGAAAATTGAGTGGGGTTATATTATTCCTTACGCTATTGCAGGAATGCTGAACCAACATCCAAAATTAGCGATGGCACTGCGTAATAGTGATAAAAAAGAAGATTATCGTGAGTTTTTTGAAGAAATGGTTAGCACGGATTTAGAATAAATTTTAACGTGGAGGAATGATGGCAAATAAAAAAGTAATTATTTTTGATGATGAAGGAGATTTGCTAAAAGTTACACAGGTTATTTTAGAGAGTCGAGGTTTTGATGTTGTGGCATATGACTCATCTAGAAATGCTATCGAAAATATCAAGAAAGAAAAACCCGATCTTATTCTTTTGGATATTTTTATGCCTTATAAAGATGGGTATCAGGTTTGCGATGAGGTTCGTTGTGATCAGGAAATCAAAGATATCCCTATTATTGTTTGCACAGCTCAGACAGTTGAAAAAGGCCTGATCGATAAAGCACATGAATTTTATGGAGCGAATGATTACATAGTCAAGCCGTTTGAAATTGATGAATTGATAGAAAAAATTAAAAAGCATCTTAAATAAATATTTCGAAGAAATTCCACATCCGTCACACCTTGGCGAGATTTTGGGATAAATTCCCCGCTAACGGCGGGGTCATTTAAGGAGATGGACGATGCATAAAATTCTTATTGTTGAAGATGATATTGATCTAGCAGCCGTTTTGCAGATGAATTTAACTTCGAAGGGGTTTGAAGTATTTGTTGCTCATGATGCCCTCCAAGGAACGACTTTAACGCATAATGAGAAACCCAATCTTATTATTCTTGACATTAATCTTCCTGCTGGAGGAGGATTGACTATGCTAAAGAATATTAAGGTTTCAATTAACACTAAGAGTATTCCGGTGATTATTTTATCAGGATCTGAAGATGAGAATCTTATCCATCAGGTTCTTCATGGTGGTGTTGAAGATTATGTTAAAAAACCTTATGATTTGGAAGACCTTTATATCCGAATCAAACATGTTTTACATATTACTAAATAAATTTGACGTTTGAAAATTTAATATTATGCTGAAAAATTTAAAATTACGTCCCAAATTCCTCCTTGCCTTGGTTTTTATTTCTATTGTTCCTTTGACGATAATCAGTTTGTTTAATTATTATTATACAAAATCTCAAATTAAAGAAAGTACGGTCGGTCATCTGCGCGCCATTAATGATTCGAGAGTGGCGCATATCAATCAGACGATACGTTTGCGTCAGGAGCAGGCCAAGGAACTAGCCGGAACCTATGTTATCCGGCAACTTGGTCCTCAGGGGGCAAATACTCCTCGTATTGTAGATCTTATTCAAAGTGATATTGAATCTGTTTATTATGAAATTAAAAAAACACCACGCAGCGACTACCGAGACATTGATCTTTCTTCTACGATTGAAAATATTAGTGTTTGGGATATTCATGGAAATATTATCGCGAACACAAACCGTTCGCTCATTGGCAAGAAAATGCCTTTTAAGTTTTTGCATATTCTTTATGAAAAAGGTGCATACTTTATGGGTTTTGACCGAGATTCTTTGACTGGCGAAAAGTTCTTAACCATTCTTGAAGGGGTTAGAAATTGGAAGTCTGGAGAATACTCAGGAGTTGTTTTTTTAAAAAGTGATGCGAAGGTACTTAATGATATTACTACGGCCCGAGAAGGTTTGGGTAAAACAGCTGAGACATATATTATCGATAAACAACGGCTTATGATTACGGAATCACGTTTTCAAAAAGACGCGGTTTTAAATTTGCGTGTAAATACTGAAGCTGCAGATATTTGTTTTAGTTCAGATCAAAGCTCAGAATCGGTTATGTATAAAAATTATAAAAATCGGTGGGTTTTGGGTGTCCAGAAATATCTTCCGGATCAAAAATGGTGCGTTGTTACAGAGATGGATACAACGGAGGCTTTTGCCCCGGTTATTGTATTTCGTAATCGTATTTTTATTGTGCTCGCTTGCCTAGCTGTGTTAATTTTTATTTTGATTCATTTTGTAGATTTTGCGTTTATTCGTCCGATTTTGCAGCTTCGGGATGCTTCGCTTAAAGTAGCACGTGGAGATTATGAAGTTGAAACAAGCGTTGATAGCGATGATGAGTTATCTGACTTGTCTAGGTCCTTTAATCAAATGACAAAAGTTTTGAGCAGAACAACTACCCAGCTACGTGAAAAAAATATGATTCTTGAAAAGCAAAAAGAAGCATTAAAGAAACTTGATCAGCTAAAGTCAGAATTTGTTTCCATGGTTTCTCATGAGCTTCGAACGCCTATGTCAATTATAAAGGGAAGTCTCTCGCAACTTTTAGACAAAAGTGTTGAAACAACAAAGGATGTTCGCGAGAAACTTCTTAATATTTCACTGAACAGCATTCAGCGATTAACAAATTTGATTAATAATTTGTTGGATTTATCAAAGATTGAAGCGGGAAAAATTGAACTTCATAAAGAAAATATTAATATTGTTGCTGTTATCAAGGAAGTGTGTCACACTTTTGAATTACGGGCTAAGGAGCACAGCATAGAGATGCGATGTCGTGCGTCGAGCGATAGCGTACTTGTTGATATTGACAAAGATAAGATTATACAAGTATTTTTTAATTTGGTTGGCAATTCTTTAAAGTTTGTTGAAAAAGGATTTATTCAAGTTTCTGCTGAAGATAAAGGTGATCATGTTTTATGTAAAGTAGAGGATTCAGGACCTGGGATTTCAAAGGAAGACTTAATAAAGGTCTTTAGCAAATTTCAGCAATTTGGGCATAAAGCGGTTAATGATCCTGGAATAAAAGGAACAGGGTTGGGGCTTTCTATCAGTAAAGGTTTAATAGAATTGCATGGCGGAAAAATTTGGGTGGAGAGCGAAGTTGGCGCAGGGACACAATTTATTTTTACGCTTCCTAAGGACGTTTCGACAATTTAATAATTTAGATTTTATTTTAGTTTTTAGGCAATCGTTATTAAGCGATTGCCTTTTTGTTAAGGAGAAAGGCCTTAAACTTCTGAGATTTTCCTTGTCAAAGAGATAAGAATATAGATAATATAGGAAACGAAAGGAATTATTGTGAGTGATATTGCTCTTAAAATTCAGGAATTAAAGAAAAAGCAGAATGCTGTTATTCTCGTGCATAATTATCAGCTTCCAGAGGTACAAGATATTGCGGATTTTACAGGGGATTCGTTGGGCTTAAGCATCGAAGCCTCTCAGACAAATGCAGATGTAATTGTTTTCTGTGGCGTTCATTTTATGGCAGAAACAGCAAAAATTTTATCTCCACAGAAAACAGTTCTTATTCCAGACTCAAATGCTGGATGTCCTATGGCTGACATGATTACCGCTCAGCAGTTGAGAGATTTAAAAGCCAAACACAAAGATGCAAAGGTTATTTGTTATGTTAATACATCTGCTGAGGTGAAGGCCGAGTGTGATTATTGCTGTACGTCAGCAAATGCAGTTGAGATGCTCGAAAAAGCTTTTACAGCTGATGATAAAATTCTTTTTGTCCCTGACAAATGTTTGGCATCTTATGCTGCGGAGAAAACAAAGCGTAATGTAATTATTTGGCAAGGTTATTGCCCGACACACGTAAGAATTCTGCCAGAATATGTTCTTGAGGCCAAAAAGCTTCATCCCCAAGCAAAAGTTATTGTGCATCCGGAATGCATTACTTCGGTTCTTAATTTAGCCGATGAAGTTTTGTCAACTGCAGGAATGATGCGCTATGCGAAGGAATCCGATGCAAAAGAATTTATTGTTGGAACAGAAGTTGAGATGATTTACCCTTTAAAAAAGGCGAACCCTGAGAAGAATTTTTATCCAGCAACAGGTTTGGCAGTTTGTCCTAATATGAAAAAAGTAACTCTCGACAAAGTTAAGCAATCGCTAGAAGAGCTGGTACATGAGATTGTTTTGCCAGAAGATATTCTTCTTCGTGCTAAGCGGCCAATTGATAATATGCTCAAATTTCGAGAGAATTCTCAAGCAATAAAAAAATAAAGATGAAAAAACGAAAAATTTATTTAGATAATAACGCAACAACTCCGCTTCATCCAGAAGTTAAGAAGGCTCTTGTTGACGCGATGGAGGTTTTCGGAAATCCGTCGAGCATGCATGCATTTGGCAGAGAAGCGAAGGCGTTATTGGATTCAGCCAGGGGAAATGTTGCGTCTTTTATAGGTGCAGCATCTGATGAGGTTGTTTTTGTCGGAAGCGGTTCAGAGGCGAATAATACTGTTTTATCTATGCTGGCTTGCCCATCACGTCATTGCTGCAGTTTTCAAAAAGGATCTAAGAAAATTATTACAACAAAAATTGAGCATCCTTGCATTTTAGAGACTGCGAAATGTCTTCAGGATCGAGGCATAGAAGTAGAATTTTTAAATGTTGATTCTTTTGGGAAGGTTGATATTGATCAGTTAAAAAAAGTATTATCATCCGGGGAAATTTCTTTGGTATCGATTATGGCAGCTAATAATGAAATAGGAACGATTCAAGATATCAAAGAAATTTGTGATCTTGTCCATCAGCATGATGCTTTATTTCATACAGATGCTGTTCAGGCAGTTGGAAAAATTCCAATTGATGTAAAGAAATTGAATATTGATTTTTTAACGCTCTCAGGTCATAAAATATATGGGCCAAAAGGAATTGGAGCATTATATATTAAAAAGGGTATAGGGTTTTGTCCCTTGATTCGAGGCGGACATCAAGAAAAAGGACGTCGAGCCGGGACTGAGAATATTCTTGGAATTATAGGACTTGGAAAAGCTATTGAGATGAGAGCAAAAGAAATGAAAGAAGAAGAGCAGCGACTTTTAGAGTTTAAGAAAATTTTACGCCAAGGACTTGAAGAGAATATTGAAGATATACATTTTAATGGACATCCGAGCGATTCATTGGCTGGGACGCTGAATGTATCTTTTTTGGGAGCTGAAGGGGAAGCGATTTTACTTTATTTAGATATGGAAGGCATTTGTGTCTCAACCGGGTCAGCATGTTCTTCGGGGTCACTAGATCCGTCACATGTTTTGTTGGCAACAGGAGTTGGGGCAGAGCAGGCTCATGGTTCGATTCGTATCAGTTTAGGGAGAGAAACAACGAGAGAGGACATTCAATATATTATTGATGTTTTTCCTAAGGTTATTAATAAGGTCCGTCAAATGTCAACTGTTTACCAAAAGAAAAGCTAATGGAATCTAATTGGGTTTATACTGAGAAGGTTAAAGATCATTTTATGCATCCGCGTAATATTTTTAAGGATGAAGAGAATTTTGAAGCTGATGGAAAAGGAATGGTTGGAAATATTAAGTGCGGGGATGAGATGATGATGCTTATCAAGGTCGATAAAGATAAGGGAATTATTTCTGATTGCCGATGGAAAACTTATGGTTGCGCTTCAGCTATTGCAAGCACTTCAGTTCTTTCTGAAATGGTTAAAGGTTTGAGCCTTGATAAGGCATTTGCTCTTTCTCCGAAAGATATCGTAAAACAGTTGGGCTCTCTTCCGGAGAATAAAATTCATTGTTCGGTTCTCGGCGACAAGGCATTACGTGCCGCAATTAATGATTATTATAAGCAAAACGGCATGACAGACAAGATACGCAAAGAAGATACAAAGATTATTTGTCAGTGCATGAATGTGACTGACCATGAAATTGAAAGTGCGGTTTTGGAAGGCGCACGTACATTTTACGATCTTCAGGAAAGAACAAAGCTTGGAACGGTGTGTGGGCAATGTGAAGAAGAGGCGACACATCTTTTAAATGATTTTGTTAAAAAACATTTCTAAATTTTTTAAATAAAGGAGGAAGAGATGAAAAAGTTAGACGTAAAAGCCTTTGGTTTAAGCTGTGGCATTGTTTGGGGTCTTGCAATGCTTATACTGGGAATTATGGATATGTTTTCTAATTGGGGAATAGGAATAACAAATGTAATGTCAAGTTTGTACCTCGGATATAAACCAACTATTTTAGGAAGTTTAATCGGATGTCTTTGGGGTTTCTTTGACGCAGGCGTTGGAGGAGCAGTTATAGCTTTGATATATAATAAGCTTGCAAAAGAATAAATAGATCAAAAGGTAATGAATTTATACGGCAGCCCGTGAGCGGGTTGCCGTTTTCTTTAAAATATATTCATCGAAATAGA
>JAOZRJ010000279.1 GCA_029931885.1 Candidatus Omnitrophota bacterium
CGAGAAAAGTTAAAATAATGCTTTACTCGACGAGAAAGTGTGGTATAATATATTATGTCTTCAAACGGAACATCCCTTCAGGAAGAAAATCAATCCTTAAAAGATCAAATTTTAAAGTCTCGAGAAAAAACAACTCATTTCAAAGAACAGGTTGATGAATTAGTTTCTGTAATTGAAAGCCGAGACACAACGATTAGGGCACAGCAAAGACGTCTGGATGAACTGCTTAAAAGAATTTATGGGCGACGAAGCGAGAAGCTTGATCCTGACCAGTTTGTATTTGACGAAATGATTTTAGATGCAGAGAAATATCAACGCCCACAAGAAGAACCTTTCGATGCTGGGACCAAAGAACAAGTCATACGAGAACATATCCGACGTTCCCATCCTGGGCGAAAACCCCTGCCTGAACATATTGAACGAGTGGAACATTATTTAGACGTGGATGAAAAAGATAAATTTACTGCGGATGGCAAGGAGCGCCCGTTGATTGGAGTTGATATCAGCGAGAAGTTAGATTATCAGCCGTCGACATTTGTTGTGAACCGATATGTTCGACCTAAATATGGCGCAGATGATGACATTGAAGGATCAGGAATTAAGCAGCATCCTCCGGCAGAAGGTCCAATTGATAAATGCATGGCCGAAAGCAGCTTGCTGGCACATATTATCACAGAAAAATATGAGCATCATATGCCTCTTTACCGTCAAGAATTAAAATTTGGACGCCAAGGAATTAATATTAGTCGCAAAACTATGACCGGATGGATGATGGGTTGCGCAGAAGCGTTAAAACCATTGTATGAACAAATGCGAAAGAATATTTTGTCTCATGATATCGTTTTAAATGATGACACGCCGGTGCAAATGCTGGATCCCGGAATGGGAAAAACAAAGAAAACACGATTATGGTGCACAGTCGGCGGTGAAGATTTGAAATACACAATGTATAATTTTACATTGGGTCGTGGCCGAGAAGGGCCTACTGAATTCTTCAAGGGGTATCAGGGATATTTCATGTCGGATGCGTATGCCGGATATGAAGAATTATTCCGGACAGAGGATATTACCAGCCTATCGTGTTGGACGCACGCACGGAGGTATTTCAAAAAAGCTCAGGACACCAATCCAAGGGCGGCGACAGAAGGCTTGATACTTATCGCGTGTTTGTATGCGATTGAGAAAAGAATTAAACACGATAATCTAGACATCCGTCTGAAGATTAGAAAAAAAGAATCGCGTCCGCAGTTAGCCCGAATCTTGTTGTGGCTCAGAAAGAATAAGCACAGCCACTTGCCTCAGGCACCGATGAATCAGGCAATTCAATATACACTTAGCATACGCAAGAGATTAACTCGCTATACCAAGGATGGACGACTTCCTATCGATAACAATATAGCCGAAAATGCCATTCGCCCAATAGCTCTTGGTCGAAAGAACTGGATGTTTGTCGGTAGCGAAAAAGGCGGCGAG
This sequence comes from Candidatus Omnitrophota bacterium, assembly GCA_029931885.1. The sequence goes on from JAOZRJ010000279.1 coordinate 1,474, forward strand.
TCGGCAGCGATTCTCATGACCTTCTGTACAACCTGCCGTAAACTTAAAATAAATACCTGGCAGTATCTCAAAGATGTTCTGCACCGAATCAACACTCACCCTATGTCAAAGATCAACGATCTCCTGCCTGATCAATGGCAACAACTACAAAACTCAAAGCTATCTTAACTGAAAGTGCTTCTTTTGAACAGATGGGTTGGTAGGACGCTTAC
>JAOZRJ010000097.1:0-1506 GCA_029931885.1 Candidatus Omnitrophota bacterium
GGAAACCAAATAAATTTCTCACCATGGGATCCTCCTTGAAATAGCAAAAAACAGCCCTTCAAAGGCTGTCTTAAAATTTTAACTCTTTTAAAATGCTATAAGTATACATAGAAAAAATATTTTAGGTTAAATATATTTATAGTTTAGCATAAATTTCAGCCTAAAACAACGCTCATTGGATCATTTTTTTACCATCGAAAACGAACCGCGTCTGAACGCTCAGCCTCTTGAATATCTCTTTTTCGCTGAGTATATTTTTCCTGAAGATCATAATCTTCTTGTGTTGTTGAACATCCCACCAACATAATAATAATTAATCCAAATAAGCAATTTTGCATATTTTTAAAATTCATTTATCTATCCTTTGCTTTTTAATCATTTTTTATTTAAATTTCTTTACATCTTGTATATTATAGCGAATATTCATCATTTCTATTGAAGAATTTTCAATAAAACGATAGAATAGATTTTACTAAACGTCTTAAAGAAAGCATTGCAAAAATAACAAATGAACTCACCTCAAGAAAGAAATAATAAATTATTATCCGTTGTCTTTTCTTTTCGAAACGAAGAAGAAGTTCTTCCAGAGCTCATCAGGCGTTGCCGGGAAGTCCTGCAGAAAAATAATGTAACTACAATCTTTCCGAGATACGAACTTATTTTTGTTAATGATGCCTCAACCGATAAATCTCTAGCTATTCTTGTCGATGAATCTAAAGAATACAATGATATTCGTATTGTTACTATGTCACGTTGCTTTGGAATTTCTCCCTGCGCCCTTGCTGGAATGAAAATGTCCTCAGGTGATGCCGTCATCTACATGGATGCAGACTTACAAGACCCACCTGAAATTATCCCTGATATGGTTAAAACTTGGCAATCAGAGCCTAATATTGATATTGTTCATACAGTTCGAAAGTCACGAAAAGGAGAATCTCTTATAAAAATATTCCTAACAAAAATAGGATATCTCATTCTTTACAATGTTACACCTTTTAAGCTTGTTCCAGAAACCGGAGACTTTAAATTTTTAACACGAAGGGTTGTTAATCACCTCATCCAGTTTAAAGAAAAAAAACCTTTCTTACGCGGACTTATTTGCTGGATGGGCTTTAAACAAGCCTACGTTCCATATCACCGTTCAGCTCGATATGCAGGAAAAACCAAATTTCCTGTTTTAAGCTGGCGAGTTGCGAGCAATTTCTTAGAATCAGCACTTATTTCATTTTCTTCTCTTCCTCTACAAGCTGCTTCTTTTCTCGGACTTTTTGCCATTTTTATTGATTTAATTCTTTTGGCTCATGTCTTGTATGAAAAACTATCAGGAAAAGCTATCCCAGGATGGACCGCTATGATGGTTGCCATCATTTTCATGGGAAGCGTTCAGCTCTTATGCCTAGGCGTTATTGGAACCTATTTAAGCAGCATCTACGAAGAAACCAAATGCCGTCCTAATTTTATTGTCGATAGCACCTTCGGCTTTAAAGATAGCTCTGATCACAACTC
>JAOZRJ010000097.1:1516-3855 GCA_029931885.1 Candidatus Omnitrophota bacterium
CTCTTCAAATTCATGAAAATACGAAATCACTATATCCTCCTACAAATAAGAATATTCTTTCTGGCAATCTCTAAAAAAAAATTATCATTTCAAAAACTATACAATGCCGCTCACTGTTTCTTTTCTTATTTCTTAAAATCAAAAACATCCGCCAAGGCTCCTTTGATGGTAAGCTTGGAAACCAGCAATCACTGTAATGCTAATTGTCTTTTTTGCCGCGACATCGAAGGAAATCTTCATGATGCAAATCCTAATGGAACCGGAATTCCAAAGGGAACAATGCCTTTTGAAGTATGTGAACAGATTATCAAGCAAGTCAGTAAATATTCTCTTATCGCTATTCTTTATACAAACGGCGAACCTCTTCTCTATAAAAACCTTTATCAATCAGTAGAATTAGCAACAAAAAATCATCTGGCAACAATGATTGCCACCAGCGGACTTTTACTTACCGAGGAGAATATCACAAAACTTTTAAAAGCTGATATTGATTTTATTAAAATCGCTTTGAGTGGATATACACAAGATACTTACGAAATCCAAGTGAGAAATGGTAATGTTGAAAAAATTAAAGCTAATATTGAAACCCTTGTTCGAATAAACAAAAATTTTGGAGAAAAAACGATCATAATGGTCGACTACATCCTTTATAGCTATAACAAGCATCAGCTTAAAAACATTCAAAACTTTTGCAGCAATCTCGGCGTTATGCTAAATGTTAGACCAGGTAATCCTTATGGAGGGCTTGAAGGCAAAGAACCTGCCCTAACAACAGAACAACCTCCGTTAAAAATTTCCTGTGATTGGATTTGGAAAGGAATACAAATTAACTGGAATGGAGATATCCTTCCCTGTTGCGAATGTACATCTTGGAGCGGATCTAAAGCTTACGGGCGTTTTATCCCAGGAGAAACTGATTTATTAAAAATTTGGAATGACAAGACATCCTGCGCAATGCGCCAAATCATGACTAAGCAAGGCCGTAAAGCCATTAATGTTTGTGCCGCTTGCCTAAGAAAAGGAATTGCATTTAAGTGGTAGGATTACGCTTTTTTGAAATCATTAATCTACGCTTATGCCAAGCATAACGCAAAGCCCCTAACCAGCTAAGGCCTGCCTCATTTTTGTTTCTCACGAAGAATCCGAATAAATAGACAAGATAAAAGACGCTATTTAGTTTCTCAAAGTAGACACTTCTCCAAAATCGCCTATAAATCCACGGGTAACGCACAAACCAATAAGTTAGATAATGCACATTGGTAATCTTTTTCTTATTAGGAATATTTAAAACACTTTCTCTTTGTGTGATGTGAGGAATATCATAAAGTGAGAATTTCTGAGAAAATAAATTTTCTTTTTCACAATACTGTGCAATCTTTGTCTTTGGGTAAGGAAGCAAAAGCATAGATGATGCGTTTTGAACATTGGCTTTGATATTTAATTCAATTGTCTTTCGCGCATCCTCAATGGTTTCTCCGGGCAAACAAAACATATTGCTTGTGCGCGTGCTAATCCCCCGTTGAGAAAGAAGCTGACCCGCACGAATAATATCTTCATCATTAACATATTTCTTAAGGATATTATGGCGAATCTCCTGACTCCCAGTTTCAATTCCAAATGAAATAACTCGGCATCCAGCTTGGGCTAAAAGATCTGCGGTTTGCTCATCAACTTGGTCTGATCGCGTATTACAAATAAAAGGGAGTTGAATCTCACTTTGATATCTATACAAAAAACCTTTAAGCCATTCTTTATTAAATGTAAACATATCGTCAATAAATGAAATTGTTTTAATATCCTGTTTGGTTTTAAGTAGGAGAATTTCTTTAATAAGATTATCCACTGATTTCTGACGGATATACTGCTTGACATTACCTGCTAATTCCCTCAAATGCGCATTGTAGCAAAAACTGCATGAATAAGGACACCCTCTGCTGGACATAAAAAATGCTATCTCGTCTTTTTTAAACAACGGATAACGGCGAAAATAAATCTCGCGATCTTCTACAATCTCATCTGAATAACCTACAATTTTCGCACTTTTATTCCGACAAATCTCTCCATTTTCTGCTTTATAAGCAATTCCGTTAACAGATTCTAAATTAACAGAAGGCTTTTGGATCTCATCAAGAAGCATAGGAAAAACACTTTCCCCATCGCCACAGCAAACCATGTGAATGGGAGTGTCGTTTAAAATATTTTCATGGTAAATCAACCCATGAACTCCGCCAGCGATCATTAAAATATCCGGGAATGCCTGATAAATCTTTTTGCTTATTTCAATAAGCCATAGATGCTCCGATGAAAAAACAGAAAAGCCAATAACTTTTGGATTTAAG
>JAOZRJ010000097.1:3865-6127 GCA_029931885.1 Candidatus Omnitrophota bacterium
GATTTTGATTTCTTCCAGCAAAAAATCTTCAAGAGAAGCAATTAAAACATCAGATGTACGATTAGCTTTTCTTAAATAGGCGTCTATCTGCATGACGCCAAAATAAGGCATGGGGAATTGTTGAATAAATACAATATCTGTTTGCATTGGCATTTTGGAAAAATTTTATAATTTAATTAAAAATCGCATCCAAAACATTTGTAATAATCTTCTCTTCGACAGACGGCTCTTGCTGCTGATTAAAGCCTTCTTGCTTTGAATTCGACTCGGACTCACTTTCATCATCGCGATTAAGAACTTTGTTTAAAAGCTTTTGCAGCTCTTGTTTTCCTCTTCTGCGAATAACTCTTTTTCCAAGATATTCTAAGTCAGGAAAATATATTAAATGATCTGGAATTTGTCCTCTGATATTTATTGGAATCATAATTCGATTATTATCGTCTTCTAAGAAGCTAAGTTCTCCAGCGGCTTCAATCATATTTTTCGATAAATCTTCAGGGATAAAGGCATGCGCCTGTATTTGACAATTTAAGTCAAAATCCAAGACTCCATCACCAGACAGGCCAAAAACATCTGCAACAACTTTTACATTATCGATATATATTCTCTGATTCTCAATGTGCACATCAACTTTGACATCATTTAACAAAGTGTCATCTTGCTTTAATTTTTCCTTATATTTCTTCGAAAGATTCTCCTCTAAATTTTCGACTAAATTAGGAATCATGCTTACTTTATCCAGAATAATTTTTAGAACATTAATATTCGTTAACTTTCCCTCTTTAATAGTTAGTTTTTGCTTCCCTTCTCTGGGCTGAAAAGATAAAAGAGATTGAAGACCTTGACCTTGAATTTGAACAGAATTCGATAATATTCCTAAAAGTGCAATGTCTTGATCTGACTGATCGAAAACCTGCTTTAAATTAATATCCTTAATTTTCAAGGAAAGATTATATCTTTGGCTGGTTTGATAATCTGAAATCTTACCTTGAATTGAAATCTTTCCGCTCCCTACGCTGCATGAAGACATATCATCAATAACAAAATCTTCATCTTTGATATAAAAGCTAAGCATAATATCCTTTAATGGCTCCAGTAATCTATCAACGGAAATGAGTCCATTTACCAGTCGCCCTTTGAGATGCGCAATCTTAACGCTTCGAAGCCCGACCTCCATCACGTCAACATCACACCCTAAAAATCCTTGTAAATTATTCTTTATGCCCATCTTTTTAACATCTGGAATCGCTTGATAAATCTTATTAAGATCCATTGATGACAAATTTATTTTTGCACTTAAATCCCGTAAATATACTGTCGACTTTACAAAATCAATCTTGGACTTTCCGGAAACATCAATATTTTCTTGATTAGAAAATATAGCAGCCTGAATTGAAAAATCAAACGGGCTTATTAAAGAAAAATTAGAAATCTTAAAATTAATCTTTGAAAGCTCTAAAATTTTCTCTGAATTATTTTCACGATCAAAAAATATTAAATTCCCGTCTTCGATATCTATATGCCTAATTAGAAATGCCGGTAACGCTGCCCCCATAACTGTCTTTGATAATAACCCGCCTTTTTTTCTTGAAATAACTTGTTTTTTTTGTTTCCTGTCAACCTCAAAAGCCTGAAATGTTTGAACATTGAAAACGCCTTGTGCATTTCGAATAATAAAAATACGGGGCTCGATAAATTTAATATGAGAAACAAAAACTTGGCGTTCTCGGATAATTGGAATCAAGGCAATGCCAAGTTGTGCCTGCTTAACAGATAAAAAATCTGTTTTTGAGAAATTTGGATTATCTAAAATTCTAAAATCGTTTATTATCAAAAATAATCCATTTTCGATAGAAAAAGAAAGATTGATTTCATCTATACTTACATCTCTCCCAATCGCTTCAGAAATCTGTTCTATAATTTGAGGCTTATATTCTTTTATATCAAAATTCTTAACAAAAATAGAAAGGCATAAAAGAGCTATCCCTAAAATTAAAAATACAATAATAATTAAAATGGCTAGAATTTTTAAAATTTTCATTCTTGCTGAAGGGTAAAAGGGTTAAATTGCTTCTCGGCAAACAAACGCCAACATGTTCCTGATAACGAACCGGGAAGCTTTCCATATCCTCCGTGTCCCGGCGTCTTCCACCAAGGCGCAAACGGAAAAACCTGCTCTAAGGCCTTTGTTGCGTATGGATACGCTAAACGGTTTCTTGTATAAAACAAAACTTTTTTATCTAGATTATCCAAAATTTCTAC
>JAOZRJ010000098.1 GCA_029931885.1 Candidatus Omnitrophota bacterium
AAAGAAAAGACATGCAAGATGCTATTTTAAAGGATAAAAAATAATGAAGGTGATAGGTGTTATTCCCGCACGATATGGATCGACAAGACTCAAGGGAAAAGTTCTTGAAGACATTTTTGACAAACCGCTTATTCAGCATGTTTGGGAACGGGCAAGCCAGGCGAAACTTTTAGATGAATTGATTATTGCGGTGGATGACGAGAGAGTTGAAGCCGTCTGCAAAAGTTTTGGCGCAAAAACGATTATGACGGATAAAGAATGTGCTTCTGGAACAGATCGCATTGCCCAAGGAGTTAAAGATTTGGATTTTGATATTGTGGTTAATATTCAAGGCGATGAGCCTCTTCTGGATGCTTCCATTATTGATGGGATTGTTGATGCCTTAAAAAGTGATGATACTACACAGATGTCAACGGCTGTTGTTAAAATTGATAATGCTAAAGACGCACAAGATCCAAATATTGTTAAAGCAATTATAGATAAAAGCGGTAATGCCATATATTTTTCTCGTTCTCCTATTCCATTTGATCGTGAAAATCAGGGCGTTCAATATTTTAAACACTTAGGATTTTATGGATATCGTAAAAGTTTTTTAATGGGATTTAAGGACCTACCGGAATCAAAACTAGAAGAGGCTGAAAAGTTAGAACAGCTTCGTGTAATTGAGGCGGGATACAAAATTAAAGTGATTGAAACGACATTTGATACCGTTGCCGTAGACACTCAAGATGATCTTGATCGTGTTAAAGAAATTCTTAAAACTTCCGGAGGCAAATAGATATGTCAAAGGTAATTAAGCTTGGAAAAATATCGATAGGAGGAAAGAACCCTTTTGTTTTGATTGCTGGTCCGTGTGTTATTGAAGGAAGAACATTTTCGATTAAATTGGCACGTGCTTTAAAAAAGGTTGCCAAGGAAGCTGGTGTTCCTTTTATTTTTAAGGCCAGCTATGATAAGGCGAACAGAACATCAATTAAGTCTTTTCGAGGGCCTGGCATTAAAAAAGGTTTAGCGATATTAAAAGATATCAAGGAAATTGTAGGGGTTCCGGTATTAAGTGATGTGCACGATGTTCTTGAGGTGAAGGAAGCGGCGAAAGTTTTAGACATTATTCAGGTGCCGGCATTTTTATGCAGGCAAACAGATTTAATTATTGCCGCGGCCCAGACACAAAAAATCATTAATATTAAAAAGGGGCAATTTTTGGCTCCGTGGGATATTGTTCAGGTTATTCGAAAGGTTACGAGTACGGGAAACAAAAAGATTCTTTTAACAGAACGTGGTGTATCTTTTGGATATAATAATTTAGTCAGTGATTTTCGATCTCTGAAAATTATGTCAAAAACAGGATATCCGGTTGTTTATGATGCGACACATAGTGTTCAACAGCCTGGAGGGCTTGGAGAGGTGTCTGGAGGTAATAGTGAGCTTGTTCCTCTTCTTTCTCGTTGCGCAATTGCCGCAGGCATAAATGCTTTATTTTTAGAAATACATCCACATCCAAAGCAGGCGCTTTCTGATGGTCCGAATTCTTTGCCGGTTTCAAAATTAAGAGGTCTTTTAGAGACCTTAAAGCAGATTGATAAAATTATTAAAAAATAGGATAAAGAAATGGTTTTAAAACGAGCAAAAGATCTTTTTGATGTTGAGGCGCAGGCTATTAAGAATTTGAAGAAAAATATCGGCGCCGATTTTAAAAAAGCTGTGTCGTTAATCGTTAAATGCAATGGCCGTGTTGTTATTTCCGGAATGGGAAAGACAGGGTTAATTGGCCGAAAAATTGCTGCAACTTTTTCTTCAACAGGAACACCTAGCGTATGGCTGCATGCCGGTGAAGCTCTCCATGGAGATTTAGGGCAAGTAACGAAAAAGGATATTATTATTTTAATCTCGCATAGCGGAGAAACAGAAGAGACAAAACGTCTTTTACCATTAATTAAGAAAATCGGGATTAAATCAATTGCCATAACAGGAAATCAAAAATCTTCTTTAGGGAGATATTGCGATCTTGTTTTAAATGTTTCGGTAAAAAAAGAAGGATGTCCCTTGGGTCTTGCTCCGATGGCATCAACTACAGCAACTTTGGCAATGGGTGATGCCCTGGCAGCATGTTTAATCGACCAAAAAAAGTTTCAAAGAGAAGATTTTGCATTTTATCATCCCGGAGGCTCTTTGGGTCGAAATTTGCTTTTAAAGGTTGAAGATATCATGCGCACAGGAAAATATTATTCGATTGTTAGCCAATCAACAAGAATCAAAAATGTACTTCTAGCGATTACAAAAGCACGATGCGGATCTGCTTGTGTTGTAGATAATAATAGAAAATTAATCGGTATTTTTACTGACGGAGATTTAAGACGACATCTAAAAGAAGGTACGGAATTCTTAAATCATAAGGTTAAAGACGTTATGACAAAAAAACCAACGACTATTTTAAAAGATTGCCTTGCCGCTGAGGCAATGCGTACTTTGCAGGAAAAATTGATCGACGAAGTTCCTGTTGTAGACGAGAAAGGAAGATCTGTTGGATTATTGGATGTTCAGGATTTATTGAAAGCGGGAATTGTATGACGGCAATATCAAGCGTATTAAAAAAACGAATAAAGAAGCTTAAAGTCCTTGTTATGGATGTTGATGGCGTACTAACAGACGGTAAGCTTATTTTTGACGGGGAAGCTCGAGAACTGAAATCCTTTAATGTTCAAGATGGTTATGGAATTGTTATTTTAAAAAGAGTGGGAATTAGGACAGTTATTATTACCGCAGGAAATTCTAAAGTTGTTAAGGTAAGAGCTGACTACTTGCATATTGACAAATTATATTCAGGAGCATATCCGAAAATTGATGCATATGAAAAGATGCTGAAAGCGTTTCGAGTCAGGGATGAAAATATTTGTTTTGTAGGGGACGATTTAACAGATTGTCAAATTTTAAAAAGAGTTGGGTTTGCTGTTTCTGTTAAGAATGCTGTTGCGGAAGTAAAAAAGGTAGCGCATTATACAACAAAATGTGCAGGTGGAGATGGAGCTGTACGCGAAGTCATTGAGCTCATTTTAAAAACACAAAGCAAGTGGCAATCAGCGATTGCCCAAGATCTTTAATGAAAAGAATTATTTTTTTAGTCATATTATTTATTTTTAGTGTGTCACTTCTTGTTCCTTGTTTCGCGCAAGAAGATGGTCAGGAGTTTGAAGGTTTTGATTTAGTTGGTTATACAGAAGGTGGCGAGAAATCTTGGGATTTGAAAGGCGACACAGCACAGATAAATGGCGATAATATTAATATCACAAATGTTGATGCAAATTCTTTTGGTGAGCAGAATATGAACGTGGTTGCAAAAACAGGGAAAATAGATAAGAAAAGTGGGAATATGCGGCTGGAAGAAGATGTTGTGATTACGACGGATGATGGAGCTCAAATGTTGACTGATTCTTTGGATTGGCAAAAAGAAGAAGATTTAGTTACTACTCAAGATGATGTAACGATTTTACGTGAAGGCATGAAAGCTGAAGGCACAGGTGCAGTTGCGCAACCCGGCCTTGGCACAGCTCAGTTAAATGAGAATGTTAGAGTTGAGTATGAGCCTGATGAAGAGTCTGGTGAAGAAGCTATTGTAATTACTTGCGATGGGCCAATGGAAATTGATTATGAAAAACAGACAGCGTTTTTTAACAATAATGTTGTTGCGATACAAGAAGATCGAAAGCTTATTGCGGATCGTATGGAATTGTTTTTTGATGGGGAGACAAGCAAGATCAAAGAAATGATTTGTATCGGGAATGTAATTATTATTCAAGGGGAAAATAAGTCATATTCAGATCGCGCGACTTATAAAGCCGAGGAACAAAGAATTGTTTTATCAGGACGACCAAAATTAATTATGCTTATGAACAAGGAAGAAGACAGTAATGTATCTTTTGGAAACTAAAAATTTGGTTAAAATTTATGGCGGGCGGAAAGTTGTTGATAATTTAAGCATCCGTGTCGGACGTTCAGAAATTGTTGGACTTTTAGGTCCTAATGGAGCTGGGAAAACAACTACTTTTTACATGACTGTTGGTATTATTGCACCGGATGGAGGGCAGGTTCTTTTTGATCAGGATAACATAACAAAAAAACCTATTCATGATCGCTGCCATCTGGGTATGGGATATTTAGCACAGGAGCCTTCAGTTTTTCGTAAATTAACAGTAGAAGAAAATATTATGGTAATTTTAGAGACACTTGAGATTAGTCCGCGTGAGCGAAAAAGACGATTAAATAACTTATTAGAAGAACTTAATATCGGACATTTAGCAAAAAGTAAGGCGTATACATTGTCAGGCGGAGAGCGAAGACGACTTGAGATCACCAGAGCACTTGTGACAAATCCATCGTTTTTGCTTTTAGATGAGCCGTTTTCAGGAATTGATCCGATTGTTGTTGCTGAAGCACAAGAAATTATTAAAGATTTAAGAAATCGTGGATTAGGAATTTTATTAACCGATCATAATGTCCGAGAAACACTTTCTATTACAGATAGGGCTTATTTGATTGCTGATGGAAAAGTTTTAATCTCGGGAACTGCAGATGACCTTGTAAATGATTCTAAGGCACGACAGATTTATTTAGGTGAGAAGTTTAGAATGTAACTATTAATTAAGAAGAAGGGTAGAATAAAAAAATGAAAGTTGAAGTTAAAAAAGTTGACGCAACAAAAAGAGAAATGAAATTTGAAGTTTCAAAGGAGCGTGTATCAAAGAAGCTAAGTGAGGTATACACAGAAATTTCTAAAACTGCCAAGATTCGTGGGTTTCGACCAGGAAAAGCGCCTCGTCATGTGATTGAAGCTGAGCATGGTAAGCTTGCACAAGAAAGAATGATGGAGCAGCTTATTCCAGAGACTTATCAAGAAGGGCTTAAAAAGGAAGATTTAAACCCGATCGATTTTCCTGAAATTTCTGATGTAAATTTAAAAGATGGTGCGCTTTCTTTTAAAGCAGGTTTGGACATTCAGCCTGAATTTTCAGTCAAAGATTATAAAGGGATTAAGGTTAAGAAGAAAAAGGTAGAAGTGACAGATGAGGATTTGAATAAAACTTTGGATTTTTTTAAAACTGCTCAAGGCAAAAATAAAGATATAAAAATTGACGATGAATTTGCTAAAGGGCTTGGATATGCAAGTTTAGAAGAACTTAAGAATTCTTTTAAGCGCCAAATGGAAATAGAGAAAGATCGTCAGAATCGTTTTGATATTGAAAATCAAGTTGTTGAGTTTTTAGTAAAGAATACAAAGCTAACGGTTCCAAAAACAACAGTTTCTCGACATATTGATCGGTTAACCCAAGACGCGCGGAATCGTTTTGAGAGTCAGGGTGTTAAAAAGGAAGAGCTTGATAAGCGCGTTGAGGATTTTGTTAAGCAGGTTAGCCTGAATGCAGAAAGAGATGTTAAATCATATTTTATTTTAGAACGAATTGCCCAACAAGAAGATATTAAAGTTGAGCAAGGAGAAAACTTGTTTCAAAAGGTTATTGCTTTTCTTTTAAAAGAAGCCAAATGGGAGGAGACAAAATAAAATGGAATCAAAAGCCCAAGTATTAGTTCCGATGGTTGTTGAAAAATCAGGTCAAGGTGAACGTGCTTATGACATCTATTCTCGACTTTTGAAGGATCGAATTGTGTTTATCGGCACGGCCATTGATGATACGGTTGCGAATCTAGTTATTGCGCAACTTTTATTTTTACAATCAGAAGACGCAACAAAAGATATAAGCATTTATGTGAATTCTCCCGGTGGATCTGTTACATCCGGATTAGCAATTTACGACACGATGCAATTTTTAAAACCTGATATTCGTACCTATTGCATTGGCCAGGCTGCAAGCATGGGTTCAGTGCTTTTAACGGCCGGGACCAAAGGAAAGCGTTATGCCCTTCCATATTCACGTATTATGATTCATCAACCTTGGGGAGGCGTTCAAGGAACCGCAAGCGATATTACAATTCAAGCAAAAGAAATTCAAAGATTAAAATCGGATTTGATAAAAATTTTATCAGTTCATACCGGTAAGTCGATTGATAAAATTACTGCAGATTCTGATCGTGATTTTTT
>JAOZRJ010000099.1 GCA_029931885.1 Candidatus Omnitrophota bacterium
GTCACCCTTTGATAGATTGCTCATCAACAAAGCCAAAGAGATTGAACGCGAACTAACCTATGATGACCTAGCTTCGATATTCATTGAAGTGCAGTCAGCAAACAAGGGCATCGACATTAAAGGAATGCTACCAGACAACGCTACTTCAATTCACAAGCAAGCCCATGTTCTCGGTCTCCTCAGCAAGCAACGAGAGTTTGCAGAAATCAGCAGGAAAATCGCTAAGTCAAAGGAAGGCTTCAACCTATTGTAAGGCAACCGTGTTGAGATTTTGAAAGAGTAAATCGGGAAAGCCCACAATGAAAAGCTCACCACTGAAGATTTCGAAGAGCTGAATGCTCAACAATAACTTGCAGAGAAAACCGATCAAAAGAAAAAGGTTGGATCTTTGTTTCAAACCATCGATGAAACTATTGTTGAAGAATCAGAAGGATCAAAGGAAAAAGCACAGGGGACAGGATTTCAGGAGATGATTAACCTGGAGGACTATGATATTGAGGGTGATGAGGTTGAGAATGTTGATGATATAATTGGAGAGTTTGATGATCTCAACTCAAAAGAAAAAAAGTTGTCTCCTCTAACAAGTCCTTCGAAACCCAATGCTAACCTGCTGCAGCAACCAAAAATCATAGTTGAAGAAACATCGCAATTGAAAATGAGCATGAACACGAAACCTGGAGATAAGCAACCGAAAGAAGGAGGTGAGAAAGCTGGTTCTGACAAAAACAAAAGCAATGAGGCTTCCAAGGTGAACAATAGTACTGCTGGTATCATTGCCGAAGTTAAAAAGCCTGACGACAGTGAAAGTGAACAAGAAGACAGGAGAGGCAAGAAAGAGAAAGAGGATTTCTCATTGTGGGAGCCATACGGACATCCAGATCCTTTTAATCCAAAAACCATGGTTTGGGTAAAGAACGAAATCGTGCGCAGAGTCGGACGCCTCATGTTCGAAGCTATTGATAAGGTATCGATTGCCAGGATGAGTTTTACTGGTTGGGACGGTGAAGCAAAGAAGTACTTGAATTACCTCCGGGATAAAGAAGAAAGCTTTCTTACGAAGGATGTGTTTGAGATATGCAAGAATCACATGGAAGGATTCCAACAACACGACCAAGAGAAGTTAACCCTAGGCATACTTTAACTCCTGTCTGGAAGTAAATATATTGAGAAGAAAAGACAAGTGGCTTTCACGAAAACCCAATTGCGAAATCAAAGACTCCAACATAGAAGCCAACAGAAAGACGATTTGGAAAACCAATCCTCGAATACTGCTCAACAATCGTAATTCCAACATATACGTGATCAAGCCAGGTAGGGTGATCCTGGTGCTTTCAAAAAAGCAAAACGCGAAACAGATCAAGGGAATCTCTTTGGGCTTGATCAATTTCAAGGAAACGAGCGAAAACAACAACGTGGGCGAGAACGCGGGCGTGGTCAAAGACGTGGGCGAGAACGCGGACGCGGACGTGGGCGAGGACGTGGGCGAGGACGCGGACGTGGGCGAAGACAAATTTCATTTGGGACGACGAGTACCAAATCGCCGAAGATTTCAAAGAAGGACAACAATGACGATGACGACGACTTTGGTTCTAACTTTCTTACATCACAAGGAAACTTCAAGAATTCGTTCAATAAGGGCAACCGTTGATTGATTGATTTGTTCACATTAAATTTATGATTCATTTGTATGGTTAAGATAAATTATTGATGTCTGTATGATTATTTACATAGATTAGATATTCAGTAAACATTTGGATGTTATTTCTAAGTTCCCTGTACTGTTGTTGTAATTAATTTTCAGAAATCAGAATAAATCTTAAGATAAACAGAGAATAAACTATACACAGTAAATAATTCACTTGGATTCAAATCACATGATCATCTTGTGGTGTTCTTCCAGACCTTTGTATTCTTCACGGTCTTAAAGCTCTTGGTCTCCTTGAACCACATCTTCCACTAAATCTTCTTTAGCCTCTGAGGTATCGCATGCCATTATTTCAAGTGTTTTTAGCATCCAACGCGTTCTCCTGGCCAATGATTCCAGGCTGCCATCCAGTTGTCCATGAAGAGGTTACGTGGTTCAGCTATCAGATCAAGATGAAGCTCAGGCATCCTGAAACAACAACAGCACAATCGGAAATGCCGGGAATTTGTCGTATGTAAGTTGTCAAACCAATCAGGCCGAATAGTATCGAGTTATAGTGGTGTACTTACGACAGTGAAGTGAAAGTCGGATTAGATGATCATTATGCGCGCCATTTTAGAAAATGTTAAAATTTAAATCAGTTGAAACATTCTTTTAGTGAATCTATAATATTGTAAATACATGCAAATCAATTCTTATCAGTTTTCTTCAAATTCACATTCTTCTTTCCAGGGTACCGGCAAGCTGATATGAGACGTCTTCATAGAGTCAAAACATAAACAGCACATAAACGTCTTAGTGTGGCACTTGCAACCTATGTCGTGAGGCTCAGTCTACCATATTTTCCCGCAGCAGATGCATTTTATCTCATGGCTGTACGTTAATTTCATTCTTGGACGTTGATCCGCCATGTTCAAATTTAAAGTAATAGATTGTGATGTTTTATTCAAGAATGAGTTAATGAATTATCAGAAATATGGAAATTTATTCATACAGTAAGCAAATCATTCACTTAATTCAATCTATTTCCCTTTATTATCGGCACTTGCTTCAGAAACAGCAGTTGCGAAGACTTCGGGTTTCAGCGTGTTGACAACATTGAGTAGGTAGGACTTATCGGGCCAGTATCCTTTGGAAGAATCTGGAAAATACTTGTTGAGATTGCGATCATTAAGAACCTTCCTCCATAAGATCTCATGGTCGATGATATGTAAGAGAGATTCGTCAGCCTTCTTCACATCGCTTTTGCTCAGTAACTTCTTCTTACCTACCAAAACATCCTTCATGAAAGGTTTCGTGATGTTAGGCGGAGTATATTTCTTGCAATGCCTATTGAAGAATCCCAACATGTTGCCTCGAGAAGGTATCGGAGGAAACATAGCCTCGAAGTCGCGAACACACTGCTCGGATTGTCTCTCTATCATAGATTTAATCATTGTATCTTTCCTGAACATCTTTCTATTTGAATTTGAATTGTTTAAGTTTATGGAGAGAGTCCGTTAGCAATTGAAATTGAAATTCAAATTTGGATAGAGTCATCATATAGGGATTTTATTATTATTTGGTTTAATAAACGTTCGATTTTCTGATAATTAATTAATATCATTTAGCATTTGACTTATGAAATTCAAATGATTGATTAATAAAACTTAAAATGTTATAAAAGGTGTGTCACGGTAAACAAACAATCTTATACAAGAAGTTGATTGTGGATCTCTTAAAAGGAGTATTAATGAATGGCGGAGTGTACACCGAAGCGAATTATACAAAGGTCTGGTCAAAAGCTGAGCGATGCTTTCAGGCTTTAAACTGGAACATACCCATTCAATTTGAAGAAATGAAAGATTTATTATCAGAGCTGTGCAAAGAAGATACTCAATTATTATAATGGGTTCATTCCGGTTAAAACGTTGAATTGGATTAAGAAGCGTAGTTCCGCTTAGCTGTGATTAAACGTCTCAAGTTACGTGCCCCAATGATGCTACAAGCACAAAGAATCCTATAAACAATCATCGATGTTCATCAAGATATTCCACATGATTCAAGGATGCGCCGTATTCGATATGATCCTGGAATGGTTGATAGAATTCGAGATGAATGGTGGTAATCAACTTTCAAAGACATTCAAAACGATATTCCAGAACCAATTGTCCTGAATGTTTCTTCTTGCCTTCACAAGTAAATGCCTAATTTACATCGTATTACTCTCGAGTTTGAGAAGTTAAGGGATCAGCTGACAAAGAAGAACGGGTTGACGCTTTTGCGAAAAAGAAAGAAGAAAGATGTTGCAGGAAATGATATGGGAAAACAGTGTGAAGATTACCAACCCGAAGACAATAAGAATAAGAGGAAAACCAGGCGAGTAAACGTAGTAAACCTTGCAAGAAAGATCAAGTTTCCAAAACATGATCACTGATATCATTGAGATTGAGATTGATTAATGATCAGATATCTGAATAATTATTAATAGATTCAAATGAAATATTCATTCAACATAATAAATTCAATGTCAAACACAAGGTCGTCTTGGTGCTGTCTTTGCTCTCCTTGTTGTTGGATGATTCTTCTGCCTCAAGAGTTTTGCTCTTAGAGGCCTAAACAGTTGATCTGGACAAAGTTAACCGCTGACTTGTAAGCCTTGGTTCCTTCTCAACATTTCGATTTCCGGAATGTATTGCTCTTCTCCTTTCATAGAACACAACGCCTTGTTTTTGTTTAACTCACTAACAACCTCGTTGATTTAAGGTATGATGTAGTGCATGCATGGTCCACAGTCATCAATGAATATAGGCGGAGCAATGAATAGATGAGCATCAACCGGTTCATTCACTAATCTCCACCACTTATCACGAACCGCATCAAGATTGATATTCTCAGGAGTTAAACGTATATGTTCATTCGGGTATATTTGATAACATAGATCTCGTAACTCCTTTGCCATTTAGTCGTTGCTCACCATGAAAGGTGAATTTCTTCGAAGTCTTTCTATGAGTAGATCCTCAATGTGCTTCTGAGGATGATCCGCTTTAGCTTCACCTTGCTCTCGCCATGTTGCCAATTCAGGTTCACTTCTTGCAATAAAAGAAAGTGTACGGATGGCTTTCCCACCTTCGAATTCTTCTGGTAGAATATCCTCGAAATGTTTCTTTGCTAATTCTGAGCATCTTGAGACTGCGTAAGCAGTGTATTCAAGTCCGCAGTCTTTCTACGCTTTGAGCATCATTCGAAAGAAGTGCCGTAATGCCTCTAACCTCTTGGCATGGCATCGCTTAGTGAAAGAGCCTTTTGGGATCATCTTTTAGCTTTATCAAATAGTTAATTTAAATTTGAATTGTCAGTTAGCAAACGCTTTTAAAATATCTAAAGATTAATTATCGTGACACAAAAATACGAAACAAGTTTATGAACGGGATTAAAATTGAATTTCTAAATATTTTAAAATGAACTAAGAAGGGAACAGAAAGAAAAGAACGCAAGCATCTAGAGCAGGTGTAACGTTCCCAGTAGGAAGACTTGGCCGATACATGAGACAAGGCTTCTATACTCCACGTGTAGGAGCTTGTGCTCCAATAGCAATGGCAGCAGCCTTAGAGTACTTATGTGCCGAATTGGTTGAGCTCGCAGGAATCACATGTCAAGCGAAAGGAAAGCGTATTATCCAGCCAAGACATATCATGCTAGCCATTGCTGCAGATGATGCGTTAGTTTAGCATTTCCACAAGCTAACACTCCATGCTAGTGGAGTTCCTCCATACATCAACCCGCTTTTGGATCCTACTCAACAACAACTTCATTCTCCGGCAATTCAGATACCAAACCCCGGAAACTCATAGCAAGCTTGAGAGAATGATTTTGAGTGGTTTAATATATGCGGCAATAGAAGTTTAAATTTGAATTTAGTTAGTACACAAACAGTTATATTACCTGTTTTACAGTTAATTAATTTTCAGTTTTCTAAAAGTTTATTAAAGACATTTTATAGAAGATATGGATTTTAAGTAATTGGTTATCAGATTTCTGAAAATTTATTAGTGCGATTTATGACTTGATTTTGATTTTGTTGTATAATTTGAAATAATTAATTCATGGTTTGGGTTGGGGTAGTAGTAGAATAGAATTTATTGATTTTGATTTTGAGTGAATTATTGTTTCGTAGAATTATGTCAGATTGTTTAATTTAAGAAAATAATTTAAAATTGAACTACTACTAAATTCCGGAATTTAAACTTAATATCAATATCATTTATCATATAATATCATTTAATAAATTTTATAAATTTCTCAAATATAAACAATCTTCAAATTCGAAGTAATTCGATTTCTTCGCAATCACCAATTTCTTCTTTTCGTTTTCTTCTCCGAGATCTTCTTCGATTTCGGTTTTGGTTTTGGTGAGATCGAAGAAATCAAATTCCTCGATGTCGACGAAACCAATATCGGCATTGGCT
>JAOZRJ010000280.1 GCA_029931885.1 Candidatus Omnitrophota bacterium
GAGCTCTTCTTATGTTGCTCCAACCACATTCCCCTTTTTTTCTGATATAGATACTGTATTAAAAGACGCTTTCTCAAAAAAAGATACGTTCAATATTACCTGCGTATGCACTATGAATCATAACCGGAGTCCTTTAATGGAGTATGCGCTCAGTTAGTCAAGCAATGTCGCATATTTTGTATTATTTTCCGGCGAGTTCAGCCCCAGATTGTGAGCTCGTCTTCTTGCAAATGTTTCCTGTTTAATGCGTTTACGCACTTCACGAATCATGCCGTGCCGTCCAAAATGCCAATCATTTGGCGTCATCATTTCAAGTGAAGTATGCAAATGCTCTTCGTTATACCACCGGAAAAACTTACTGAAATAAGCATTAACCTCTTCAAGCGAATGAAATACGCCAGGATATGTCGGCGCTGTCTTTACTGTGCAGAATAATGACTCGCTTTTGGCGTTATCATTTGGCGTTCTTGGACGTGCAAAGAGCTGGGCTACTCCCAATGTATTGAAATACTGCATCGTAGATACTGAGCGCATCTGTGTGCCGCGATCACTTAATGATTGCGGCAATGCGTCAACATTTGCTTGAGTTAATCCTTCATTCACCAATGCAATATCCCATGCCCGTTGCACCTCTTTACTTATTTCACGATCAGTCGCAAGCCATCCGGTAACCTTGCGACTCCAAACATCTAAGATCGGAATTAAATAGAAATACACATACGGTGTTATTGTTTTCAATTTCGTAATATCCCAACTCCACAATTGGTTAATACCAGTCACAAAATCAGTATCCGGCTTTTCGGGTCTTTCTTTTTGGTTTCTTCGGTATCCGCGAGGACCATTGATATTAAGTGAGCGCTCATATTCCCATATACTTACATGTGATACATATATTTTTTTCTCTTCCATTAAGCGCACTGAAAGCTCACGCGTTGATGCGTCAGCATGCTGCGTATCAGCCACAATGTCTCGTACCGATTGCTTCTCATTATCAGTGAGGGCATTGTACGGTCTTTTTGCTACATGCTTATTTCGTGCTTTTAACATATCTTTATCCTGGGTTGCTTTCCATCTTTCCAATCGTCTCGTGCTTATCCCTACTATTTCACATATCCTTTTGTAACTTAATCCTGCTTTTCGTGCTTCTTCGATTGCTTGAAGAAATGCTTGCCTTTGAAAACCGTCTTTCAGTTGCGCTCCTTTGACACATCCTTCAAGCCCAAGCGATCGTTTTTTTTTAGCAATGTGTATTCAACCAAAAGCTCACTCATTGCTTTTTCTTTTGCTCTCAAGTCTTCTGTGACCTGTTGATGCTCCAAGGGATCTATCTTTTTTCTGATCCCTCGACCAGGCCCTTTTGATTTTAATGCACCAATCGCACCTCTTTCCACCAATTCCTCTATACTTCTCAGATCAGCTAAATGGATTCCCTCGCGTCTCAGTATTTCTCCGATTTTTGCCCCTTGCTGCCTTGTTTCTAAGTAAATCTCGAACTTCCTCTTTGCTGTTAATCGTTTTCTTCTCCGCTCCTGCATGTCGTCCCCTTTCTCTTTTGCTGGGGCTGAACTCTACCATAATTAACTTCTAAAATATACGACATGTTTTAGCTTAACACAGGGTTGCTTTTTATTCTTTTTCAGATTGCGTTTATTCTTAAGAAAGAGCAATTTGTG
>JAOZRJ010000100.1 GCA_029931885.1 Candidatus Omnitrophota bacterium
TAAAGAATTAGACGGTCTTATTGATAGTTTTGAAAATTCTGTTTTTATTTCAGCGAAAACAGGTAAAAATATTGAAGATTTGATTCATAAAATAGAGGAAGTTTTAGCCCCTTCTTTTATAGAAATTAATGCGGATATTCCGTTAAACCGCATGGATTTAGTTAATTTGATTCATGAAAACGGAAAGGTTCATTTGTGTGAATATTTTCCAAATTTTGTTCATATTTGTGCTACAGTTTCAGCAAAAATAGCTAATAAAGTTTTATAAATATATAAAATTTTTTAATATTCTGTAAAGGTATACATAGTAAGTAGATATGATAACAATATAATAATATTTTCTCGGCAAAGGTTGGAAAAATATGCTATATTTTACATACAAAACGTATATATTGATATTCAGGCAAGAATAGTTTTCTCGATAAAGGCTATCTCTGAGAAATCAGGGCCCGCAAAGTTTTCACCCCAAATTTTTTGGGAAGCGAAACCACCGAAAGAAAATTCTAGAAAGTTTAAATTTAACAATGTAAATAGTGTTTATATCTATTTTGAACGCTAAATTAACCGAGGGGGAAATTGTGAGAAAGTCTACAAGTAAATTGGCTCTACGTATATTAACAGTAGTTTGTTTTTTGTTTACATTATCAATAGCCCCAAAGGCCTTTGCCAATAATTTGCTGGGTAATCCCGGATTCGAAAATGGTATTGCTGCGTGGTTTATTAACGGACCGTACTGGAGCGCAGACACGTCAACAGTTTATGCCGGAACTCAATCGGTTAAGAATGAAATTGATGCAATTGCAGGTGTTGATGATTATTTTTCAAACATTCTCCAAACTTATGATTGCAGCGTAGGTCAGGATATTTATGCCACAGTATATGTAAAATCAGAGATTAACGTTCAGTCGCAAGCAGTTGCTGGGCTTATCGTAAGTTTTTTAGATAGCAGTGGTAATGTAATTGCAAATTCTCAGGTGCAAGATGAAATAGGTGGTATATCAGATTGGAGTCAACTATATATTGCTACAACAGCTCCGGCAGGAACAGCAGAAGTTAATTATTCTCTTTTTGTTTATGCGGGTGAGGACGATATTATTTTAGGTGGAGAAGCATATTTTGATGAAGCTGTTTTATCTACAGATTACATTGCTCCGCCGCCTCCGCCGTCTAATTTAATAAATTCTGGATTTGAAAACGGGCTTAATGATTGGACGATTTCTGGACCTCCTGCAAATTGGGGTGCTGAAACAACAATAGTTTATTCTGGTGATTATTCTGCAAGAAATACTATCGGGACTATTCCAGGTTATGATTATTTTACAACGCTTTCACAAACAACAAATTATAATCCCGGAGAAGAAGTTTATGCGACTTTGCATGCTAAAACAGAAATAAATCCGCTTTCCTCGGGAGTTGCGGGGCTTTTAGTTGAATTCTTAAATAGCGATGGTTTGGTTATAGAAGCTCAGCAAGATCAAATTGGGGGGAGTACTGATTGGAGTCAGCTATATGTTTCAGCAGTAGCTCCTGTAAATACAGTACAGGTAAGATTTAATGCGTTTGTATATGCACAAGAAGGAGATGCATTAAGTATAGGAGGCATTACTTATTTTGATGAAGCTGTTTTAACAGATGAATATATTCCCCCGCCACCTTCTGGGCTAGTAAATTCTGATTTTGAAAATGGTTTAAATGGATGGCTGATTCTTGGTCCTCCTGATTGGAGCGTTGAGACAGACATAGTTTACGCTGGAAGTAGCTCTGCAAAAAACACACTAGGAGTAATTTCTGGCGAGGATTATTATGGAAGTTTGTCTCAGGCTATAGATTTTGAAGAAGGTGAAGAAGTTTATGCAACAGTCCAAATAAAAACAGATGTTGATCCTTTGTCTTCTGCGGTTACAGGCCTTCTTGTTCAGTTTTTAGATGCAAGCGGCAATCCTATTGCTGGATCGGATGTTCAAGACCAAACTGGAGGAACAACTGATTGGCGTAAATTATACGTTTCAGCAATAGCTCCTGTGAATACAGCACAGGTAAGACTTAGTTTGTTTTCTTGGGCTCCTCAAGGAGATAATTTGTCTATTGGCGGAGAAATTTATTTTGATGATGCTGTGTTATCAACGGAATACATAGAGCCTCCGGAATTCTTCGTGTTATTAAATCGTGGTTTTGAGAATGGTCTTTTTGACTGGAGCAGAATGGGTCCTAACTGGGAAGCCCAAACTGAGGTTGTTTGCTCTGGAAATATTTCAGCAGAGAATGCAATAGGTGCTATTCCCGGTTATGATTATTATGCATCTTTAAAACAGGAGAGAGATTTAATTCCTGGAGAAAGCGTTCGCGCTGGTGTAAAAATCAAAACTGAGTTTGATTCAAATTCTTCTGCATTAGCAGGAATTGAAGTGCTTTTTTTGGCGTCTGACGGTAGGGTTATTCAAGAATTCAGGAGAGAGATAACGGGAGAAACTCTTAGGACAGAATGGTTCCAACTTTATTTTGAAGATGTTGCACCGGCAAACGTTGCTAAGGTTAGATTAAGTATTTTTACTTATGCTCTACAGGGAGATCCTCTTGCAATTGGAGGAATTGCTTATTTTGATGATGTATCGCTAGTAATATCAAGTCGTGGCCTAGTAAAAACAGAAGGGAGGGATCTTCTTGCTGATTTTGATGGGAATAGCGAGTATGAACCATATTTTATTAAAGGGGTAGGTTACAGTCCTTATTCTATTGGACGAGATCCGTTTGATTTCGGAGATAACATCTATGATGACGTTCAACTTCTTAATAGAGATTTTCCTCTTTTATCAGCAATGAATGCAAACACTATTCGTATTTGGGAAGGTAATGATGTTGAGCAAAGTGGTCAATTTACTACGAAGATTACACAAAATACATTAGATACAGCAGAAGCACATAATATCAAGGTTATTGCAGGATTTAGAATTCCTACTGACATTAATGATTTTACAGATTTAGCGGTTCGAGCTGATTTAATTTCTAGGTTTGGAAATTTTGTAGATGAGCTTAAAGATCATCAGGCTATTTTATTCTGGAATATTGGAAATGAAAATAATCTTTTTATTAATTCAGCAGAGCCTGAACAAATTAAGGCTTTTTATTCTTTGGTTAATGAAATGGCTTACAAAGCTCGTGAGGTTGAAGGGAGAAATTATCATCCTGTGTCTGTTGTTAATGGCGATCTTCTCTATATAGGGGAAGAAGACTATGGAACAACTGACGGAGGTATGGTTGAATTGGATATATTAGGGGCTAATGTTTACAGAAGCAGTTCTTTTGGAGACTTATTTAGTGATTTTGCACAGATATCTCAGAAGCCTTTCTGGATATCTGAATTTGGGGTAGATGCTTGGCATACTATTGATCCACAAAATCCTTCAAATGGTTATGAGGACCAGGGCATTCAAGCTCAGTGGGTCGGCGACCTTTGGGATGAGATAGTCGCACGAAACGATATTTCAATAGGTGGTAGTGTAATGGAGTATTCTGACGAATGGTGGAAGCCTTGGGAGAGTGGAACTAACAATAATGCAACACATGACTATTCTGGTCATGAAAGTACGGCTACTCCTGATGGCTTCATCAATGAAGAATGGCTTGGAATTATGGCTATTAGCCAGGGAGCTCCAAATGTTGTTACGCCGCGTGTTGTTTACAGCACTTTGCAGACAAAATTTGCTTTGGATGCTCCGTATATTATTCATATAGGAATAGAAAACGGACAAGATGTTTTTCCTCAGGAGACAGCAGAAGAAGATTATTTTACGGGAGCTGCTTCTACTTTAATGAATTTAAAATATCTTGATTCTGGATATGACGAAACTCAGTTATATATTTATGACACATTTCATTCAGGAAATCCTCAAGAAGACATGAACGATGAGGAAATGGAGTTTGTCCTGGATACCGAGGCTCCTGAGGGATATAGTTTTGGTAATCATGCTATTGGTGATCAGGCTGATGCAATTAAGGATTTTATTCATTGGACCGATTACGAGCCTTTAGCAGAAATAAATGTCCCGTCGTTAATTCCAACGGGCGGAGATTATAATTGGAAAGTTGTGAGAGGCTTTGTAACAGATATTAAACCTTGTCCTTCGCCTGGCACAATACCTGATTTTGAATTTTATGGTGTTTGGCTTAATGATCCTACAGTTTATGGACTTGGATATGATGTTTATCAAACAGCGCAAGCTCTTCAGAATAGTTATTTACAAGTAGAAGGCGCTTATCGCTCTGTTTGTGAACCGCCTGAAAATATTAATCGGAATGAATTTAAAACAATGTTGAAAAAAGCAAAGATGACAATCATGCCTTCAAAGAACAGTGAAAGGCTTAGCGGTTTGTCGTTAAAGAATGATGCCGTAGTTAAAAACAAAGAAAATCTTTCAGCAAGTAGCGAGAAAGAAGTAAGCAGTTTTTCTGGATATTTAGCTTCATTAAAAGAAATTTTACCTTCTGCTTTAAAGGGGAGCCCTGTTTTTGGGGCACTTCTTAATGAGAGTAGGTCTTTACGAAGGTTTGATGTTTATTGTCCGTATGCGGGTGAACATTATAGTATATGGGCGCTTAGCAACGATTCTTCACAAAAAGCTAATATTCTTATAGAAGTGGCTTTAGACAATGGAGCGTTTTCTCAGGCAACTTGGGTTGATCAGTCGGAGATATATCCTAAAATTTCAGAGGAAGGCGCCATTCGTATTGCAGAAACATTATTACGTAAAACGAATAGAGCGGTGAATAATTTTTATGTGAATTCTAGAAAAGAGAATTTAAGTGTTAGTTTAATTCGGACAAAAAGACCAAGAGCTTCTCGTTTTTACCCTAGCTATAAAATTGAGTTCGGAAAAGGAGAGACTGTTATAGTTCACCAAAACGGTGAATCCGAAATAGTAGGCGGAGGAATAATCCCGATAGAAATCGGTAAGGATTTAACTGTGTCTTTCAAAAAATAGCAGGAAAGAGTAAATAGCAAAGAAAGATTAGGCTCTGCAAACACAATTGTAGGGTCTTTTTTTGGTTTATTTAATTAGAATATCCAATTATTTCAATTAGAAAGACTTGACAATTTAATTACTTTATGCTATTATTCTAGAAATGATAAGAAAGGAGAGGGCGTGACCGATATATTCTTAGATGAGTTTGATGTTCCGATTGATCCAGAGGAGCCTTTATTTGTAATTAGTGTTGTTAGCAGAATGGTGGAAATTCCGGTCTGGACTTTACGAAAGCTCGACGATATAGGGGTTGTCTGCCCGAAAAGAATTGGCAAGAAAACAAGATGTTATTCAAAAATGCAGATTACGAAATTGAGCTATGTTTATCATTTAATGGAGGAAGAAGGGATTAATATTAGCGGGGTAAAATTTATTTTGGAAAAAGAACTAGAAAGGGGGAGTGAAGGATGAAAAGAAGGCAAAACTAAAAAATTTTATTTTAAATCTAGCACTCGCTATATGTGAGTGATAATAAAGATTAGTTGAAATATTATTTAAAAAAAAGGAGGACAAAATGTCTATTGTGCCATGGAAAGAAAAAAGAGAGGATTCTTTTAATAATTTTTTAGAGCTTGACGATATGTTTAAAAGATTAAATATTTTTTCGTCAATAAACAGAACGTTAGCAGAAGCTGGGAATGTTTGGTATCCGTCTATTGATGTGAGTGATGATGATAAAAATGTTTATGTAAGAGCTGATCTTCCAGGAGTAAATAAGGAAGATATTGGTTTGTCCATAGAAAATGATGTCCTTACTATTAAAGGTAAGAGAAAAAACGAAGAGGAAAAGAAAGGAAAGAATTATCATATTATTGAGCGGGGTTATGGTAGCTTTCAAAGGAGTATTGCATTAGGCGTTAATGTGGATGAAGAAAAGATCAATGCAAAGTATAAAGAAGGTGTTTTAGAGATTTTTTTGCCGAAAGAGGAAAGAGAGCAAGCTAAAAAGATTAACATTGATCTTGAATGAAAAAAGAGAGCCTGCGTTTTGAAAAAACGCAGGCTCATCCTGACATCAGGAAATAAAATGAAAAAGGATGGTTG
>JAOZRJ010000281.1 GCA_029931885.1 Candidatus Omnitrophota bacterium
TAAAATTGTGGTTCCACGCTCAACTCTTTATCGACATCTTAAAAATGCCAATGCCACCCGTGTCAAACTTGGCATCAGTAAAATGAAGATCAGAAAACGTATTGAAAAAGATAACACACATGATCTTTGGGTTGGCGATTTTGAGGAAGGCCCCTATATATTCGAGCAGGGAGATTCGCTTCCCACCTATCTTTGCGCGTTTATTGATCATTATAGCCGATACATCGTCGATGCCAGATATTATCTGCGTCAGAATTTAGATATCCTGATTGATTCCTGGCTACGGGCTCTGGCAGTCCACGGCGCTCCATTGACCCTGTACGTGGACAATGCCAAGGTGTATCATGCCACAGGGCTTAAAACGGCTTGTTATCAGCTTAAAACGCGTTTGAGACATCGTCCCCCGGGTGAACCTGAAACCGGGGGAGTTATTGAGCGTTTTTTTGCTACCGTTCAAAGCCAATTTGAAAGGGAAGTTCGGGCCGGAGATATTTTGAGTTTACGACAACTCAATCGCTCTTTCAGCGCCTGGCTTTCCGTAGCGTATCACGAAGATGTGCATACGGAAATCCAACAACCGCCACAACACCAATATAAGAAAGGACTAAGAATGATAAGACATGTCGATATTGCTGAGGTTATGACATTTTTCATGCAAAAAGTTAAACGAACTGTCACGCCCACATTTTGTGACATCCGGCTCAACAATAAATTTTTTCGGTGCGATCCAAAATTAAGAGGAGATCGCGTTGAAGTACGGTATGATCCTTTTTCCAGTATAGATAAGGTAGAAATATATTCTATAAAAGGCCAGTATCTTCAAACGGCTCCTCTTCATAACCGTGACTCGGCACCATCCAACACACCCGCAATACACCACGAAAAATCGAAAGAAAACTATTTGGAGTTGCTGGTGCGTCGACATAACCAAATGCTTGATGAAGAAACCCAGGGAATCGATTACCGAAAAATTACCGTTCAACGGCCGTGGCCATTTCCTCTATTTGCTAAAATGATAGCAAGCTTGTTGGGGTTTCGAGGCGGGCTATCAGCTTTTAGCGCTGAGGAAATCGAAAAGCTCAAGAAATGCTACAATCAGAGCACTGCCATTGATAAAGCAATGGTGAAACAAGCCTTTGAATGCGCATACCATAAAACACTACCGTATGTGCTTCATGAACTGAAACTTATTATCAAGCAACCCTCTGCGACTCAGGGAATCGTTTAATTACGTAAGATCCATTATGTAAAAAATTGAATGATAATAAAGGGAGATCGAGCAATGATAAGAAAAAAAACAACAAAATCCATCCAAATTAGCACTAAACTTGCGTCGACCCAACTCAAGACGGATATTATGTATCAAATTGCCTGCTTGTTCCCTGTCCTCGAAGACAAGCACGTAACAAAAAGCCAAATTCCCGGCATCACGCCACGCGGTATTAACGGTAGAAAGTTGCATGATTTTTTACACGACAAAGAAGGCGGAAGGCTTTGGAGCACGGGAGAGGTTCTTGTGATTGAATTTCTGCTGAACATTTATGATCCGACAGAATATAAAAGTTTTAATTTCGGCATGGCGGCAAACGTGTGGGACAGCGGACAAATGTCTGCCTATCTAAATGGTGTGTCAAAATATTATTTCGGTAACTGAAACAAAAATG
>JAOZRJ010000101.1 GCA_029931885.1 Candidatus Omnitrophota bacterium
GTTTACAGGGTTACGGTTGAAATTATCTGTGATTAAACCGTTGGTTCTTCTTGAAAAGAAACCGATTTTTGTTTATTGTTTAGAGGTTTTTCAAAAGTGTTTTTTGGTTGATAGCGTTATCGTGGTTGTTCATCGCCAATATGTAAAGGACTTTAAGAAAATTATTAAAAAATATCATTTAACAAAAGTTATAGATGTTGTGGTTGGTGGAAAGAATCGTTGTGATTCTGTCTTAAATGGATTGAAACGAACCGATAAAGACACAAGTTTGATCGTGATCCATGATGGGGCTAGACCATTTTTGTCGGAGAAGTTACTTCGTGATTGTATTAAAACAGCTAAGAGGTTTTCAGCGGCTATTGCAGCGACAGCGCTAACATCAACTATAAAAAAGGTTGATATCAGGACTATGAGAATTAAACAAACGTTGGATCGTACAAAACTTTTTGCTGCTCAAACGCCACAGGTTTTTAAGAAAGATCTCATTGTTAAGGCGTATGAAAATATCTGTGCTGGCGCTCCAACTGATGAGGCCATGCTTGTTGAACAAATGGGCCTAGATGTCAAAATTGTTCTTGGAAGCTATGAAAATATTAAGATTACAACAAGTGAAGATTTAATTTTTGCTCAGAATTTAATTAAGAAAAAGGAAAAATTATGCTGCAAAAAATAGGAATAGGATATGACCTTCACAGGTTTGAGGAAAATCGTAAATTGATTCTCGGAGGATTTGAAATTCCTTATAAAAAAGGTCTTTTGGGTCATTCCGATGCAGACGTATTGACGCATGCGATTTGTGATGCTTTATTAGGCGCACTTGGGTTAGGCGATATTGGGGAACATTTTCCGGATACAGATGAGCAATATAAAGATATTTCAAGCCTTGTTTTGTTATCAAAAGTTTGTGATTTATTAAAGAGGGAAGGTTTTCAGGTCGGCAATTTGGATGTTGTAATTATTGCAGATCAGCCGAATCTAAAACCGTTTAAGCCAAAAATACGATTAAAATTGGCTGAAGCGTTAGCTGTAAAAGAAGAGATAATTAATATTAAAGCAAAGACAACAGAAGGCTTAGGATTTGGTCCGAGCCATGAAGAAGCTATGGCGGTATACGCTGTTGTTTTGTTAACAAAATAAAATTAGATAAAGTATCTTAGAGGAGAAAAATTATGATAAGTTTTTTAGCATTTATTTTTGTGATTTTAATTTTATGGCACTTATTTATCACGACAAAATTTTCTAAAGAGATTAAGTCAGCGCAAGATCGTGATCCGGCAGCTAAAGAAAATCTTCTTGAGATTGTTTTTTTGTATTCTGGTTTGCACGCAATTATTGCTTACCGTGTTTCGCATGCAATATGGAGCAGACGTATTCCTTTTGCTCCAAGATTAATTTCGCAAATTGCACGATTTTTTACAGGAATAGAAATTCATCCTGGAGCAAAAATTAGTAAGGGCCTTTTTATTGATCACGGCATGGGTGTCGTTGTGGGGGAAACAGCAATCATCGGGAAAAATGTTACGCTTTTTCAAGGAGTAACTTTAGGCGGAACAGGAAAAGAAACAGGCAAGCGCCATCCTACTTTGGGTGACAATATTGTTGTTGGTGCAGGAGCAAAAGTTTTAGGGAATATTACCATAGGGGACAATTCTTATATTGGAGCGAATGCTGTTGTTTTAAGGGATGTTCCTCCAAACACAACAGTTGTAGGTGTTCCTGGGCGCGTGACAAAACAAGATGGAAAGAAAATTGATACCATGATGGATCATGTGCATGTTTTAGATCCTGTTATGCAGCAAATTGAAGAAATTAGAGGAAAAATTTCAGAATTGGAGAGAAAAAATAAATAATGTCCCAAGGCATCGATATTAAAATTCAGAATTCATTAACAAAGAAAAAAGAACCGTTAAGTCCGATTAAAGGAAAAACAATCAATATGTATTCTTGCGGGGTAACGGTTTATGACAAGTGTCATATTGGGCATGCACGAAGTTTATATGTTTTTGATGTAATTAGGCGGTATTTTACGTATCGCGGATTTTCTGTTAATTTTGTTCGTAATATTACAGATATCGACGATAAAATTATCCAGAAAGCCAATGATCTTGGTAAAGACTGGAAAGATGTTGTTAAAGAAAATATTAAAAGTTACGAGGAAGATTTAAACGGGTTAAATATTTCAAAGGCTAATGTGGAGCCGCGAGCAACAGAAAATATTTCTGAAATGATCATTCATATTCAAGGTCTTATAGATAATGGGTCTGCTTATGAAGCAGATGGCGATGTGTATTTTAATGTTCGGAAGTTTTCTGATTATGGAAAACTTTCTGGCCAAAGTATTGAGAAGATGAAAGAAGCTGTGTGTGTCAGAAAAAGAGCCAGGAAAAAAGATTCATTAGATTTTGCACTTTGGAAGAAATCCAAAGAAGGAGAGCCTTTTTGGGAAAGCCCCTGGAGCCAGGGGCGGCCCGGATGGCATATTGAATGCTCGGTTATGAGTATGAAATATTTAGGGTGTGAAACATTGGATATTCATGCCGGAGGAAGGGATCTAATTTTTCCTCATCATGAAAATGAGATAGCGCAAAGTGAGGCATTGACAGGAAAGCCATTTGCCAAATATTGGATTCACCACGGTCTTTTAACAATTAATGGACAGAAGATGTCAAAGTCTTTGGGGAATTTTATAACAATCAAAGATGCTTTGAAGGAATATGTTAATGATGATCTTAAGCTTTTTTTTCTGTCTTCGCAATATTCTAGTCCGATTGATTATACTAAAGAAAAAATGAAAGAGGCATCATTGAATAGGGCAAAGCTAAAAATATTTTTGCAGAGGATAGAGGATATTATAAAAAATTATAAAGATTGTTCTCCTAAAAAAGAAGAGTTTATAGTAATAAGAAAAAATGAATTTGAAGCGGCAATGGATGATGATTTCAATACTCCGAGAGCATTAGGGACATTGTTTAATCTTGTGACAGATGTTAACCGTTTTATTGATGATCATGAACAAGATATAGCTAAACATGTAGGAGTTTTGCTTTATGCCGAAGAAGTTTTTAGGATGATTTTAGAGCAAGTTTTTGGATTATTGTTATTTACGGTTAAAGATATTCTTGCTGTCGAAGATAGTAATCTTTTATTTGAAAGAGCTGAAGCACGAGCTAATAAAGATTTTAAGCGATCCGATGAGATTAGAGATTTACTAAGGGAAAAAGGCATCATTGTCGAAGATGGCAAGGAAGGACAGACATGGCGAAGGGCTTAAAAGGAAAGTTTATTACATTTGAAGGGTCGGAAGGTTGTGGAAAAAGCACACAGGCAAAATTGTTATGTCAGTTTTTAAGAAAGCAAAAGAAAAACGTTTTGCATATTCGTGAACCAGGCGGCATTAAGATTAGCGAGAATATCAGAAAGATTTTGTTGGATGTCAGAAATAAAGAAATGACCAAGGAATGCGAAGTATTGCTTTATATGGCTGCACGTGCTCAGCTCGTTGATGAAATTATTTCTCCGGCTTTAAAAAAAGGCACTATTGTTGTCTGCGATCGGTTTTTGGATTCAACAATCGCTTATCAGGGTTATGGATGCGGAATCGATGTTTCTTTTATTAATAAGCTTGGGAAGTTTGCCACAAGAGATATTTTGCCTGATGCAACATTTCTTCTGGATATGGAAATAAGAAAAGGATTATCGCGAATTCGCTCAACAAAAGACCGAATTGAAGAAAGATCTTTGAAATATCATAATCGTGTTCGACAAGGATATTTGGCAATAGCGAGAAAAGAATCGAAACGTGTAAAAGTGATAAAGGCTAACAGAAGTATGTCTGAAATTCAGACATGTGTTGAAGAGGTCATTAGAAAATTATTAAAAATATGACAACCATTGCATCTGTTTCGCAAAATGTTCTTAAGCGTTTTTCCTGTTTTTTGGAATCTGGAAGATTGGCACACGCTTACCTTTTTGTTGGTCCAAAAGGAATTGGAAAGGTTCAAACAGCTCTAGCGATTGCCAAATTGGTTAATTGCGAGGATGATTCTAGCGAGATGTTTTGTGATGATTGCTCGGCGTGCAAAAAAATTGATAGAATCAGTCATCCTGATATTCATATTGTAGGAGAAGAAGGCAAGTCTATTAAGATAGAAGAAATTCGTCAAGTTATTGCTGAGGTGCAGCTAAGGCCGTTTGAAGCAAAAATGAAAGTTTTTCTCATCAACGATGCAGAAAAGTTAACGCCGGAAGCCAGCAATGCTCTTTTAAAAACACTAGAAGAGCCTAGTCGCAATAGTTTGATTTTTTTAACAACCTCGGCTGAAGAGCAATTATTGGGTACCATTAAGTCTCGTTGTCAGATTATTCATTTTTTTCCGACAACAAATGCAGAGCTTAAAGAACAATTAATGGATAAAAAAGGGTGCTCTGAAGAATGTTCTCATTTTTTGGCCTATTTTTCCGAAGGATGTATTGGAAAGATTAATGAAGAGGATTTTGAGAAAATTTTAGCACGAAAGAATGAAGCAATTGATCAATTTATGTTCCAGGAGGATAACGAAAATTATTTAAAAAAAGTTTTGGCTGATAAAGACAAGACAAAGGAAGTAATACAGTTTTTATTTTCTTGGATAAAAGATTTATTGATGGCTAAAAATAATATTTCTTGTGAGAATTTTATTCATAAGGATCGAGTTGGTGATTTGCAAGAAGTGAAAGAACGTTATACCTTTCAAGAAATAGAAGATATTTTAAATGAAATTGTTCTGACTAAAAGAGCTGCGGATGAGAATTTTAATGTGAAGGTGCCGTTGGCTATTATAAAGGAGAAGATATGGAAAAAGTAGTTCAGGTGAGATTAGGAGAATTTCGCGGAATCTCTTTATATAATTTAAAAGATATCACGTGTAAGCGTGGCGATTATGTTATTTTGAATGTCGATCGTGCTACAGAATACGGAAAGATTGTTTCCGAAATGGATTCAGCCGCTGATGGATCAATCGATAATCTTCCGGGAAAAGTTGTTCGTCTTGCAATAGACGAAGATTTAAATAGAATCGAAAGGAATAAGGAAAAGATTAAAGAGGCCATGACGTTATGCGAAAAAAAGATTGGTGAGCAAAAGTTGCATATGAAGGTTGTTCATTGTGAATATAGTTTTGATAATAGTAAAATTGTTTTCTTTTTTATTTCCGAAGACCGTGTAGATTTTAGAAATCTTGTCAAAGAATTGGCCGGGGCATTTCGAGCACGCATTGAATTAAAGCAAATTGGTGTTCGTGATCAAGCAAAGACTGTTGGCGGAACCGGATCTTGCGGACGAATTTTATGCTGTTCATCGTACATGAGAGAATTTCATCCACTTACAATTAAGATGGCAAAGGAACAAGACTTGCCTATTAATCCATCAAGAATCTCAGGGGTTTGTGGACGTATAAAATGTTGCATGGCCTATGAGTTTCCGGTTTATAAACAATATACAAAGGGACTTCCAAAAAGAGGTGCAAAAATTACTACACCTCAAGGAAAAGGAAAAGTTGTGGATGTTAATATTTTACAAAGGTGCGTTAAGGTTGACTTAGGGGAAGGTAAAAACACAAAGGTGTATTTTGGAAAAAGCGATGAAGAATAAATTTTATCTCACAACACCGATTTATTATGTAAATGACAAGCCCCATATAGGTCATGCATATACGACTATCTTGGCTGATGTGTTGTCCCGATATCATAAAGATGAGGAGGATGATGTTTTCTTTTTAACAGGGCTAGATGAACACGGTCAGAAAGTTCAGCAGGCTGCTCAAAAAAGAGGGCTTGGCGAAAAGGAACACTGCGATGATTTAGCTCCACGTTTTCTTAAATTATGGAAAAAATTAGAAATTGAGAATGATGATTTTATTCGCACAACGGAAACTCGCCATACCAAGGTTGTCCAACAAGTATTAAAAAAAGTTTATGACAATGGTGATATTTATGCGGATGAGTACGAGGGATGGTATTCGGTTTCAGAAGAGCGTTTTATCACGGAAACAGAAAAAGATG
>JAOZRJ010000102.1 GCA_029931885.1 Candidatus Omnitrophota bacterium
AGTAAGTATTAAAAGTGTTGAACAGGCGAATCCTTTTCCGTCCTTTCCTGTAGATCTGAAATATCCAGAACTTTCTTTTAATATTGTTATTTCTTTTGAAATAGAATAAGTTTACGTAGTCATCTTCGTTTGTTGACAAGGCGTCAAACCGATGCTATTCTACATTTTATGGAAAATATCAAGAAAGATAGTGAGCAAGGCATTGCCGAAGAATTTGATTTCTTGACCTATATTACTAGCTTGGCTTTTCAGACAATGGTTTTTTTAGGTGAGATAGCAAATCCTGCATCAAATAAAATTGAAAAAAATATTTTGCAGGCTAAATTTATTATCGACACATTAAGCATGCTTAGAGACAAGACTAAGGGAAATTTGTCTCAACAGGAAGAAAATATGCTTGATACATCTATTTATGAGTTACAAACTAAATATGTTGATATATTAAAAAAAGAAAAAGAATCTAATGGATAAAGATTTATTAAATATTATTGCGTGTCCATCATGTAGAGGTGAGGTGAAAAAGGATGGTGAGAAGATTATTTGCTTAGCATGTGGCTATCAGTATCCGATCAAAGAAGATATTCCTGTTTTGCTTGTTGAATCAGGTGGAGAGCCGTTAAACAAAAAATGAAAGGAAGCGAGATGAAAAAGATTTTAGTTATTCATGGTCCGAACCTAGATCTTCTCGGCACAAGAGAGACCGATATCTATGGAAAAACATCGCTTTCTGATATTAACGAAGATTTGAATAAGATTGCAGCAGAAAATGATGTTGTGTTGGATATTATACAAACAAATCATGAAGGTGAAATTGTTGATGCTGTCGGAAGCGCTCCGAAGAATGAATTTTATGCAATTTTAATTAATCCAGCCGCTTATACCCATACTAGTGTTGCCATTCGTGATGCAGTTGCTGCAGTTGATCTTCCGACCATTGAGGTTCATTTATCTAATATTTATGCTCGAGAAGAATTCCGGCAGACATCATTAATCTCTCCTGTTAGTACAGGGCAGATTTGTGGATTTGGTCCGGGTAGTTATGCTTTAGGTCTTCAAGCTATTTTATCTATAATTAAGAAGTGAACTCTTCGATAAAAAAACTTATTTCCTCGTTTGAATATTACAACATTGACGCCTTTCTTGCAACAAAGGATGTTAATGTTTCATATCTCGTTGACTTTCCGTCGCAAGAATCATGGCTTATGGTATCACGTAATAAAGTTTTTTATATTACAGATGGACGATATATCTTAGATGCGCAGACTTCACTCCCAAAAAATATAGAAGTTGTTAAATATTCAAAGTCTTTTTTTCATACCGTTTTTGAATTAGCTAATCATCTAAAGATTCAACGATTAGGGTTTGATGATCGCCATATATCTTTGGCATCCTTTAAAAAGCTTAAAAAGAGTGTAAAAAGAAAAATAAAGCTTATTTCCGTAGTTGATAGCGTTGAAAGTTTAAGAATGATAAAAACTCGAAAAGAGGTTAAAAAGATTGACCAGGCTATCAACTTAACCTTAGAATGTTACGCTTATGCAAAACGTTTTATACGTTTTAACATGACAGAAGAGGATATTTTAAAGAAGTTAGACCGCTATGTTAAGAACCATGGCGCGAAATTTTCTTTTCCTCCAATTATCGCTTCCGGACCCAACTCATGTTTGCCTCATGCACGCGTTACAAGTCGAAAAGTCCGACGAGGAGAGCCTATTATTATCGATATGGGAATTGACATAAACGGCTACAAGTCTGACTTGACACGTGTGTTTTTTTTGGGTAAAATACCACATCAAATTACGGATGTTTATAATTTTGTACGTCAGGCGCAGCAAATCGCGATTAATAAAGTTCGGCCAGGCATTGAGATTAGCAAGATTGATCAAGAGGCGCGAAACTTTCTCAAAAAGAACGACTTAGACAAATTATTCAATCATTCTTTAGGGCATGGAATAGGATTGGAAGTTCACGAGGCGCCTGCGATTTCTTTAAAAAATTCTTCAGTGTTGCAAGAAGGAATGATTTTTACTATTGAACCAGGTGTCTATTTTCCTGGTCAATTCGGCATTCGTGTTGAAGATATGATTTTAGTAACGTCAAGTGGGTGTAAAATTTTAAGTAATTAATACTTATAGCTTTTATATTATTAATATAATAAGGAAATCTGTGACGATAACAATTAATCAAATTACCTCAGGAATGGGGTTGCGAGTTGATGGTAACATTTATATCGTCAATGAATACAGTCATGTCAAGCCAGGAAAAGGTACTGCTTTTGTTCGAGTCAAGTTAAAGAATCTTAAGACAGGCCTCGTTATAGAAAGAACCTTTAAGACTGCTGATAAGCTCGATGATATTTTTCTAGAAGAAAGAATTTTACAGTTTCTTTATCGATCCGACCAAGAATTTCATTTTTTAGATCAAATTACTTTTGAAGAAATGATTGTTTCTGATGATCTTTTAGGAGATGTTGTAAAATATTTACAAGATAATCTTAATGTTACGGGCTATGTCTATGAAGGGCAGGTTTTAAAGATTAGTTTACCGAATTTTATTGAAGCGCAAATTTCGGAAACTGAACCTGGCTTAAAGGGAGATTCCGCCCGTGCGGGAACGAAACCAGCAAGAATTAGTACAGGGGCAGATATTCAAGTTCCTCTTTTTATTGAATTAGAGGAATGGATTAAAGTTGATACACGAACCGGAACTTATGTTGAGAGGGTAAGAAAATGAATTTAAAAGAAATTAAAGAAATTGTTAAATTAATGAACGAAAATGAGCTTTCAGAAATTGAGGTTGAGCACGAGGGTGGTAAAATTAAGCTTAGAAAAGGTCCTTCGGGTGATCCAGTTATTATTTCGAACCCTCCAGGTGGGTACCCTGCAGCCCCAGTGTCTTCAGCACCTGCATCAGGACCAGCAGAAGCTGAGCAAGTATCTTCAAAAGGATTAAAGGAGATCAAGGCTCCGATGGTTGGAACATTTTATCGTTCACCGTCTCCTGACGCGCCACCATTTGTTGAGGTAGGTCAAGTTGTCGAGATTGGGCAAGCTGTTTGCATTTTAGAAGCTATGAAATTAATGAATGAAATTAAGTCAGATGTTCGTGGAAAAATTACTGAAATTAAAATTGAGAACGCTGAACCAGTAGAATTTGGAACAGTATTGCTTCTCGTAGAGCCTGTTTAAAAATATGTTTTCAAAAATACTTATAGCTAATAGAGGAGAAATTGCTCTTCGTATTGTTCGTGCCTGTAAAGAGCTTGGCGTTAGGACTGTTGCTGTTTACTCTGAGGCTGATCGCAGTTCTTTGCATGTTCGTTTTGCCGATGAGGCCGTCTGTATTGGTAATGCCTCAAGCCGTGATAGCTATTTAAATATTCCAGCAATTATTTCTGCGGCAGAAATAACAAATGTTGAGGCTATTCATCCCGGATATGGATTTTTAGCTGAGAATGCGCATTTCGCAGAGATTTGTGAATCTTGTCATATTGCTTTTATTGGGCCTACTCCTGAATGTATGCGCTTAATG
Organism: Candidatus Omnitrophota bacterium; assembly: GCA_029931885.1. The sequence continues at coordinate 3,532 of JAOZRJ010000102.1, forward strand.
GGAGATAAGGTTTCAGCCAGAAATGCTATGAAAAAAGCAGGAATTCCGATCACGCCTGGCGGGAATTCTATTATAAAAAATAAAGAAGAAGCTTTGAAGATTGTTAAACAAATTAAGTATCCGGTTATCATTAAGGCTACAGCTGGAGGAGGCGGTAAGGGTATGCGTGTTTGCCATAATGATGTAACCCTTATTAGTTCATTGACAATGGCTCAAACGGAAGCTGAAGCAAGTTTTGGAAATCCTGATGTTTACATTGAAAAATATATTATGAATCCTCGACATATTGAAATTCAAATCTTAGCTGACTATCACGGAAATATTGTTCATTTAGGTGAACGTGATTGCAGCATTCAAAGGCGGCATCAGAAACTTCTTGAAGAGTCTCCTTCTCCTGCTTTAAGTAACAGTTTACGCAAAAAAATGGGAGAGATGGCTGTTAAAGGCGCTAAATCCGTAGATTATCGAGGAGTTGGGACAGTAGAATTTTTATTAGATGACGACGGAACATTTTATTTTATGGAAATGAATACGCGTGTTCAAGTTGAGCATCCTGTCACTGAAATGGTTACGGGGATTGATATTTTGAAAGCACAAATTCGAGCTGCGGCAGGAGAAAAACTTGGATTCAAGCAAGATGATATAAAGATTACTGGTGCTGCCATTGAATGTCGTATTAACGCTGAAGATCCAGAGAATAATTTTATGCCATGTCCTGGAAAGATTGAAGAATTAAATATTCCTGGCGGGCCAGGCGTTCGAGTGGATACGCATATTTATCAGAATTATCTCATTAGTCCGTTTTATGATTCTATGGTCGCAAAATTAATTGTGCACGGAAAAAATCGTAATGAAGCTATTAAAACAATGAATCGTGCCTTAGATGAGTTTTATATTGCGCCGATTAAAACAACGGTTAATTTTCATAAGCAAATTTTACAGCATCCATTATTTCTTGAAGGAAAGATTTCTACACATTTTTTAGAAAAAATGGGTAGAGGCGAGCTGGAAACTCGAGGATAAGTCTTTGAACATTTTAGAAGGAGAGATTTAAGATGAAAGAAGATCAAAAGGTTGATTACGGATCAATCCAAATTCATAAAGAAGTTTTAGAAGATATTGTTTTGTCGGTTATTCATGAATCTGACGAGATAGTAATGGCACCGCAGAATATTTTTAAGAATTTTTTAAATATTCTTAAGAAGCATAAAAATTCTGGGGTTATCGTATCCATTGACAAAGAGAATGAAGTCAGCATAGAGGTTAGGATTTACGTCCAGTATGGTATTAATATTCCTGATGTGTCACGTCAGCTTCAAGATGCTATTCGCGATGCTATTGGCCGAACAACCGATATCAACTTAAAAGACGTTCATATTAATATTCAAGGTATCGAGGGAGGGGCGTGATTATGAGAGTTTTTACCCATATTGTTATGTTATTTTATATTACAATTATTTTACTAGTTGGAGGATCAGTTATAGCTTTTGTTTCGCACGCCATGACGCTGTCTGAAGTGAATTATTATTTGGGGATAGCTTATAATGATATAAATTTAAGAGCTCTTATTATCGCGATTACAGGGTCGCTAGTTTTTTTAAGCCTTCTTTTTTCTATGATTATTACCGGCCGCCACCAAAAATAAAGAACAATTGCCTTTTATAATACAGCAGGTAGGGTTAGTATTTCTTTAAGTGCCCTAGAGGAGATGATCAGGCGATCGGTTTCAAAAATGTCAGAGGTTAAAGAAATTAAGCCGAGCATTTTGGCAACAAAAAAAGGAATTGAAATTATTTCTCGATTAATTTTAAAAGAAGATGTCAGCATTCCTGAAATGACAGCTCAGTTGCAAGATTTAATCAAGAATCGCGTTCAGGATGTTCTGGGAGTAGAAGAGAATGTCATTGTTAAGCTTCATATTGTTAAAATTTCTTCGTCAGGTGGAAAAGAAAAATATCTTAAAAATGATGAAGTTGATCAAAAAGAAGAGCTTTCTGTTCCTTTTAAAGGATATCGTAAGTAGATATTTTAAATCGGTAGGTAAATTATGAAAAAAATTGGTATTTTAACAGGCGGCGCTGATTGTCCAGGATTAAATTCGGTTATTCGTGCTGTTGTACGTAAGGGAGCACAAGAAGGATATGTTGTTACTGGTATAAAAAATGGGTGGCTGGGTTTAATTGATAATGATATGAAAGTTTTGGACATGAAGCAAACGTCAGGAGTCTTAGATCGAGGTGGAACTCTTTTAGGAACCAGTCGTACTAATCCTTTAGAAAATAAAGAACAGATTAAAAAGATTGAACAGAATTATAGGCGAAGCGGAATTGATGCTCTTATTATTGTTGGAGGGGAAGTTACGCTAAGAGTGGCCTTAGAGCTTCATAAGAAGAAAATAATTAAGGCAATTGGTGTTCCAAAATCTATTGATAATTCTTTGTCTGG
>JAOZRJ010000103.1 GCA_029931885.1 Candidatus Omnitrophota bacterium
AGGCTGGATGCGTACAGTTGCCTTAATCATTCTTTTGACCTTTGGTCCGCAGCAGATTAGCTGGGCTTTTAATTATGATCCATCAATTTTATGGAATCGCAAGAAAGCAGATGCTTATACGGATAGTAAAACTATTTCTTCTGTAACTGAAAGCGTTGAGCATATCCTGGGACAGATTGAAGGTAAAGAAAAGCCAAAGGTTCAGATTACCCTTCCAAACTCACAATTAACACAAAATGATAAGCAGCGTGGTCTTTTGATTTCTTCGACTGCGACTTTTGATAAAAACGATATTAATCAAATGGTCTCTTGGCTCAAAAATCCTGAAACCCATACAATTAATTGTGGTGTCTATGCTTTAAAAGAATTGCTTGAAAATTATGATGTTAGTGTAGCTTTGGAAGAAGCTTCTGTTCTGACTCTTACCGTAGATATTTTAGGAAAGATTATTAAAGCAGGGGACCCAAGGTTAAAGACGTCTCTTTATGCGATTGATACTGTTGCTAATGCCTATGGATTGAATTTTAAGTCCCTTAAGGTTTTACCATCCGATTTAGAAAAACTTCAAACACCTTTTATAGCTAATTTAAGTCCGGAGCATTTTGTCTTAGTTGAAAGCGTTAAGAACGGTGAGGTTGTCTTTGCTGATATTGGAGAATTGAAAACTTTACCTAAAGAAGAATTTGTTAAAGATTTTACAGGTTTTGTTTTTGTTCCCAATAATGAATCTTTAAGTCAGGCAGAAGTTGTTTCGGATGAAAAGAAGGCATTTGTTTGGGGATCGAAATGGCACAATAATTACGAACAGCTTATTGATGCCGGATCAACGACATGGAAAGAGGTTATCATAAGCGTATCAATTGATATTGCTTGTGTTTTATTACAGCTAGGTGTTCTGAAAGTGCTTCAAGGCGCGAAAGCAGGAAAAGCTGCTGCAGATATGGCGAAATTAGTAAAAGCATTAGATCAAGCAAAAAAAGCTGGGGACACAGAGAAAATTTTAAGTATAATTCAGAAAATTGCTAAGCTGTCAAAAACACTTAAAGTGGCTGTAGAAGCTGCTAAAATATCTACCATTTTAGGAAAACTTTTAAAAGGTTATGCGTTGACGAAGTCTATCGGGACCTTCGTTAACACTATAGGTAAAATTGGTGTTTTACATTGGGACTGGGATGCAAAAACAACATCAATGGTATGTTCGGCAATAAGTACGGGGTTGAGTATCGCGATAAATGGAGCATTTGACAGAGCCGCAGAAGCTGGAACCGCTATAGCCACAGAAGCTGGAACTACTGTAGTTACAGAAACAGGAACTGCTGTAGTTACAGAAACAGGAACTGCTGTAGTCACAGAAGCCGCAGGTTCAGGGTGGCTTAAAGAAGCATTTCTTATTGGTCAAGATTTCGGTATGGGACTTGCAGTTGGCGCAGCAAAAGGCTGGGCTAGTTATCATATTGCTAAATATATTGAGGATAACGCCGAAAAATGGGGCATTAAGAGTGAAGTATTAAAAAAGGCCATGATAGCTGTTGCAACTTCTGTAGTCAACACGGCTATTACGGTTACGATAGTAAGTGGGCTAGAAGGAGGCTTAAAAGCCATAGGAGAAAAGAAGGATGTTGAATGGATGAAAAATGCGGAGATTGATAAAAGTTTCGGCATTCAGGATGGTGATGTGGTTAGGAACGCAGATGGATCATTAGATCTTGATAGCGATGGAAACATTCAATATAACTGGGAAGATTCATTTTTGGATAAGCTTTGGGATGCTACGAAAGGAGAATTATATTCCGCCGGAGTTCAAGTCGGAGGTACGGCTATTGGCATGATTATAGAACATAATGGATGGATAGATGATCCAGACGGTCTTCAAATGCAGGCTTGGGTAGAAATGGGTAATGCTTTAGGTCAAGTTGGCATGGATGCGGTTATTGCTAAATTTTCTAAACAGAATACGACAGTTAAGGTTGTACCGATTGAAGATGAAGACGGAAATATAACAGGCTATAAAGTTTTAGATAGAAGTGATTATGGTGAAGGTGAGGCCGGTAAAGAAGCATATGCTGAAGCAAAAGGCGAAAGCATAAATGTAGCTTTAGATGAAAACGTTATCAAGGCGTCTTTAAGAGAAGAAGGAAAACTTACTAAAGCAAATTACAAAGAAGCTGTTGAGGATTTTCGTAATCAGGAAGGAGAGACTTGGGAGGCCTTTACTAGCGATGAAAGCATTATTATGCAAAAGATCGCAGGTGTTTCTCAAGATACAGCAGCCTTAAGAGCAGAAGGAAAAGAAGCAGAAGCTACTAATTTGATAGCAGATATAGTATACACGCCAATTACTTCTGAAGAAAGAAGTGCGCGTGTGAACAGCATTTTTGTTAAGGATGGGCAAGGACAAGCTAGAAGATTTCAAAGTGCCAAGTGGAAAGTAGCCTCAGCGATAGGCCTTGGTTTTATAACAGCTTATGTTGGGAACAAATTTGATAAAATTCGTGCAGAAAGGATTGCTTCAGGAAAAATTGAAGAAAGTGATCCGGATGTTGGATTTTATACCGTGGCTATGCTTACAACAGCCGGGATTACAGGCTTAGCAGCAGCTACAGGATCTGCTCTTAGCGGTGCTTATAAAAAAGGAAAGAAAGCAGAAGGATCTGGCTGGAACAAACTTACTTCAGGCACCGGAGAGCTTTTTTCTAATGCATTTTCAAAGGAATTTTTAGGAAATGCATTTTTTACATCGGCATCGCGAATAGTTGAGTTTTCCAACGACTATTTCCCTGTAGACTCAGAGCTTGCTTTGGTAGACGCTACTTATGCTTCTAAGGATGAAAACGGAGTAGAAAAGAAAGAACGAACGAAATACGGATACATCAATACTAGCCTTCAACAAAAAATGAATGCGGTTGATAATATTAAACAGCTTAGCGGATTTACAACAGAGTTTGCTATTGCTTATGAGAAAGCATGGGAAGAAGCCAAAAAAGAAAACGCAGAGGATTACGATCCAGAATCAGAAAAGGATTTGAGAGAAAGTTTTAACAGAAGCATGGTAGGAAATAATACGTTTGCGCGAAATTATCTTAATTATCAGGTATCAAAACTCAAAAAAGCTTCTGTAGGTAATATTATTGCTGCTGCGGAATATGTTAAAGGCGACATTAATTTAAGCTGGGCTGGGTTAGGCAATCGAAGGATTGTCAGCGTTCTTGATGAAGACTCTGGAATTACCGTAAAATTTGATACTTATACGGCACCTAACGATATTATTACAAGAAAAACAAAAGATGGAAAGAAAGAACGAACATTCTATGAAGTAGGAACAGGATTTCTAGGAAATAAACATTTTGGATTGAAGGATAATTATTCAGCGAAACGTGTTCTTGGAACATCTGGTTTCCTTAATATGGGTGTTGATAATACTGGTGATAATAAAGGATGGACGTCTTTTCACGCAGAAGGCCTTGATAAGTCAAAATTAGCCGCAGCTCATACGATTACTATTGATGGCAAAGAATATATTATGTTTGAAGGCTCAGATGGAAAAATTGCTTATTCTGAAGATGTTGCAGGTATCAAAAGCTTAATACAAGCCAACGGAATGCTTGCTGTACAAAAAGATGGAAAAGATATTAAGTTTAATATTCTAGATCAGGATTTAAATGGAGGAGATATTTATGCTAATCTCGCTTTTGGCGATAGGGATGAAGTAACAAGCACATTTAATAAACAAAGAAATGGAAGTGCTGGCTACCATAATGTAGTCCAAAAAGAAGTTTATTATGGATGGAAACAAGCTTCAGGAAATAAAGGAGTTATCACAAGGGAACAGATTGAAGAGGCTGGCTATGACTGGGATGATTTTGAAGGTATTGGCGAAAAGAGAGAAGATTCTGTATTAATAGTGAGACTGGAAGATTTAGGAGAGAATTTCGAGAACATTATGCCTATTTTAGAAGAAAGTAGAGATTTTCATAATAAAATGAAAGTTGGAACCATGTCTTCAAATGCTTCTGATTTTGGAGAAGGAGAAGTTGAAGGATCTTCAGTTGTATCTGATTCCGAATCTTTTGGGTATAACGTCAATTCAGGACTTTCCCATTTTGAGAAAGATATTGTCACAGGCGTAAATGAGGATGGTACAGCCGGCAGAAGAGATACTGTAAGAGGCATATCTTTAGCAGGTACTACAGATTTGACGAATGAGGCAGATCAACAAAAAGGGCTTTCAACAACAGTAGATGATTTTATGGTTATTAAGACTAAAATTGGAGGAAGTGCAGGAGAGGAGTATTTTATTGCTGGAAAGGGGAAAAGAATTCTTGAAGGATATGAAGGAAATATAACTAATGATATTAAAAGGTTAGCGCTTAATAATGACAAGCCAGCAAAAAATACTGAAACTGGTGAAACATATACTTTTGATTTTAACGAGGCTTCATCTGCTGTTGCTGAGCTGGGAACAATGGAAGATGGCACATTGAGGGAAAATGGTACATTAGTAGAAGAGTTTAACCTTGGCTCCGAAGGTGCTTCTGTTACAAGATCCGGAACAGGTTCTGGTATGAATATTCGATTAAAAGATAATTTTGGGATGTTTGCTTTTTCATCTAAAAAAGGAGAAGAATCAAATTCTGATGTTGTGGAAAATGGCATGAATCAAATTAACTATATCTTTCCTCTTGGAAACTCTGGCGTTTATGCCGCACAAGGAGAGATTGAGCTTAATGTTGAAGGTTTATTATTTCTTGGGGATGATGGAAACTTAGAAAATAATTTTTCTTTTGGACAAGCCAACTTTGATAACAATTTTAATGATGCTGTTTGGCTTAATAAATCTGACTTCGATGTAATTGATGGGGAGGTTGTTCACGAGAGTGGTATTCAAATAGGAGAGAATTTATGGATTGGTAATAATGGAGATGAAAGAGGAACAGCTATTTTTGACAGAGGAGGAAATCTTGTGGGAGGAACAGGCGGCATCGTTGGTTATTCAGGACAAAATGCTAGAATGACGCAAGTTGGGACATCAGTTGATGCAACTACAGTTTGGGCGAATTTATCTTCTTATAGAGGAGAGAAAAGTTATGCTCCTGACGCTGCTGACTCAACTAAAATAGCTTTTTCTAATGTTCCAGGAAGTTTAAAAATAGAAGGATCTTTATATCAGGCTTCTCTGAGTGAAGTGGATGATGATTTAACAGATATATCTTTTTCTTTGGATGATCCTGGTTCGCGTTTTGATGATAGTGATACTGTAATTAGATTATCTGGCGCACAAGAAATTATGAAAATGGTAGAAATAGAGAGAGATGATGGGACAACAGTACCTGCAATTATGACCACAGGATATGAGACTTTCTATCCTCCATGTATACAGAGGACGGGACCGGTGGAGCTGGCTATAGCCGATTAGATGATGAAGATAGGCCTGATATTGAGTATGTTGAAACATTTGATGGAGCAGTTTTAGGTGGTGTTCCTGTTCCGATTAATATAGGAAAAGGAGAGAATTATCATATTCTAACAGAAGGGTTTGATTTTGATGAAAAGGGAGATATGTTTGTTAGCGGGGTTGATTCCGGTACCCTTGCTATTACTCAAGGTAGATGGACTGGGGATATTGCTGAATCAAAAGTTTCTCGGGTGGATGTTGAAGATACAAATGGAGAATTAATTTCAAGAAATCTCATTGATGTAGATTCTATAGAGAATATGATTGCCTATAGTTGGGGACAAGAAGGTGGCGTGAACACAAGATCTTATATTGGCAGAAATGCAGGAGCTGTCGGACTTAGAAAAGATTATGTTTCGGTATTAGATGGAAATACTTTTATGCTTACAGGGGCTTTCGCAGACATCTCAGCTTTAACACAAGAGATTAATATAGAAGAAGGAGTTAAGAACTTAACAAGACCGGGAACGTTGCAGTTTGCTCTAAATAATACGTGGACGTATAG
>JAOZRJ010000104.1 GCA_029931885.1 Candidatus Omnitrophota bacterium
TTTATTTTCAGTTTTAACTGAACAGAATCCAAATTTAATTATTTTTGAATATGAAATTTATCAGGGCAGAGATGAAAACAAAGAAATTAAGACAGGCTATTTTAAAAGTTATTCTAAGAGAACAGGCGTTCCATTTTTTATTTTAAACAAAAATTTAAGCGCTATGGGAAGATTTGAAGTTTTAGAACTTGCTAAAAAAGTAAACAATGTTTTAAATAATCCATGCCCGATGCCGGACGGTGAGATGCTTGATTTTAAGAATCTTGATTTAAGTACGCTGTCTGGAAAAATTAATATTTGGACAAGAAATCGTGTTCTTTCAACAGATAAGGCTGGTGGAGACAATAAGCTTTTACATAAAATTCTTTTAGAGAAAAATATTCAAAAAGCATTAAAGGGTGTTTTTTATAAAGGAATTCCTCCTGTGCCTATTGCCATTTCAGGCAATGAGATCATTTTTGAGAACGCGGTTCAGATTGACAACTGGACTTTGCAATGGAATAAATCCACACATGAAATTACAAAGACAATTGCTCAACGCATAAAAGAAGCATTTCCCTTGATTCTTATAGTTATTATATCAATTTTTATAATTATGCCTTTTGTAAAGTTTGAGAAGACAAATCGTGGGTGGGAGTGTCGATTAAAAAAAGCGGACAAAAAAAAGAAGGATTATATTGTTATTGGAGTTTCTGCGTATGTATTGGTTGCGTTTTTTATGTTTGCCAAAAACATTTCGCCAGGAATTTTAGAAAATATGGGATACCAGATGCCGTTACCATTGTTTACATTTTTTATAGCATTAATCGACGGATTTAATCCTTGTAATATGTTTGTTTTGACATGCTTGATGACTTTACTTATTTCACTTCGGATTCACGTGCTCGTCTTTATGCCGTCGGATTCAGTTTTGTCTTTATGATTTTTGTTGTTTATTTCTTGTTTATGGCAGCATGGCTTAATATTTTCAAGTATGTCAGCTTTATTAATCCACTGCGAATCGGTATTGCCATTTTAGCTATTGGGGCAGGGTTAATTAATTGCAAAGAATTATTATTCTTTAAGAAAGGTATCAGTTTAACGATTCCAGATGAGCAAAGAGGGCCGTTAATGAAAAAGGTTTATGCTATGAAATCAATTATTCAAAAAGGATCTTTTCCTGTTTTGATTTCGTCTTCATTGGCGCTTGCGACACTTGCTTCTTTGGTTGAGTTGCCATGTACGGCAGGATTCCCGATTATTTATACTGGAATTTTATCAGGAAAAGTTCTCACATCTTCTTTGCAATATTATATATATTTGGTTTTTTATAATGCTGTTTATGTTTTGCCTCTAGGGATTATCATTACAATTTTCATATTGACTTTTCGTGGTCAGCCGATTTCTCAACGACAAATGGAAATATTAAAATTTGTTGGCGGCATTATTATGCTATTGCTTGGTATTATTCTTTTAGTGAATCCGGGACTTGTTGGCCTGGCGATAAGATAAAAATATTTTGAAATTTGGATAATTTGCAAAAAATATATACAAGTATTTAAAAATTTGGTATACTCGGGTGTTTTTAATTCTTAGTTGATATAGTTTGGGCCATTAGCTCATCTTGGTAGAGCATCTGACTCTTAATCAGGGGGTGGGAGGTTCAAGTCCTCCATGGCCCACATAATCTTTTATTTATTGTTTAGGTAAGTATTTTTAATAGGGAGGATTGCGTGACAGAGAAAAAAGGTGATATTAAAAATTTAGAAAAAAAAGCAATTCAATGTAGGAGTGAAATCCTACAGATTATCAATTCTGCTAGTTCGGGTCATCCCGGTGGATCCTTGTCAGCCGTAGAGATCCTGCTCAGTCTTTATTTTTACAAAATGAATCATAAACCTGATCAACCCCTATGGGAAGATCGAGACCGTCTAATTATTTCAAAAGGGCATGCTTCACCTGCTACCTATGTTGCGCTTGCAAATGCTGGATATTTCCCAAAAGAAGAACTAAAAACTTTTCGCAAACTTGGAGCAAGGCTTCAAGGTCATGTTCACAAGAAAGTGCCTGGAGTTGAATTAAATACAGGCTCTCTTGGGCACGGATTGTCAGTGTCTAATGGAATTGCTTTCGGAGCAAAAATGCAGAAAAAAGGATTTAATGTCTATTGCCTTATGGGTGATGGTGAGATACAAGAGGGTTCTGTGTGGGAAGCGGCGATGACATCAGCGCATTTTAAATTAGATAATGTTTGTGCAATTATTGATTATAACAAAATTCAGGAAAATGGCCTTATTAGCGATATTATGGGCTTGGAACCTTTGGTTGATAAATGGAAAAGTTTTGGCTGGGAAGTTGTTGAAGCTGATGGCCATGATTTTAGTCAATTAATTAAAGCATTGGGTAAGTTTGACTCAATAAAAGATAAACCATTTGTGATAATCGCGCATACCATAAAAGGCAAAGGTGTTTCTTTTATGGAGGGTACTCAAAAATGGCATGGTAAAGCCCCTAATGCGGATCAGCTAAAGCAAGCTTTGGGTGAATTACAGGCAAGGAGAGCAGAATAATGGATAGAATTCCAACTCGTGATGGATTTGGACAAGAGCTTGTAAACTTAGGAAGAGAGCGTAAAGACATCGTTGTTGTTTCTGCAGATCTTGAAGATGCAACCCGCGCAGAATATTTTAAACATGAATTTCCTGAGCGATTTTTTAATCTTGGAATCGCAGAGCAAGATGTTGTTGGAACCGCTGTAGGATTAAGCATGCAAGGCTATGTTGCCTTTGCGTCTTCTTTTGCAACGTTTATGACAAATCGTGCCTATGATATGATTCGAATCGATGTTTGCCAAAATGATGCGAACGTAAAGATTGTTTGTTCGCATGCAGGAATTACCGTTGGAGAAGATGGCGCAACGGCGCAGTGCTTTGAAGATTTTGCCATTATGCGTGTTTTGGCAAATATGGTTGTTCTTTGCCCTGTTGATACAATTGAAGCTAAGAAAGCAACTCGCTGGATGGTTGACAATTATGGACCTTCGTACATGAGAACGAGCCGAGCTCCGTTTCCTGTGTTGACAAAACAGGATGATTGTTTTGAAGTTGGGAAAGCTAACGTTATGAGAGAAGGGAAAGATGTTACGCTTGTAGCTTGCGGATTAATGGTTTATGAGTCTCTTGAGGCTGCTGAGATACTTAAAAAAGAAGGTATTGATGCTCGCGTTGTTAACATGCACACAATTAAACCTATTGATAAAACAACACTTATAAATTGCGCAAAAGAAACAGGTGCGATTGTTGTCTCGGAAGAACATCAGATCATTGGAGGACTTGGAAGCGCTGTTGCAGAGACGTTAAGCCAAAGTAGCCCTGCTCCTATTGAGTTTGTCGGCATAAAAGATGTTTATGGTGAAACAGGAGATCCTGAAGGATTATTAAAAAAGTATCATTTAAAGGATGTTGATATCGCGCAGGCAGCGAAAAAGGCCATAAAGCGTAAATAGTCATGTAGATTATATTTTTTACGGGCGACTGAATTTTCAGTTGCCCTTTTTTATTGTAAAAATTTGAGAAAATATTAATAAGTTTCTAATTTGGTGCTAAAATACTATTAATATTAATACTAAAAGAAGAGGAAGCATGAGAAAGAAAAATATAATTCAGTGCATTACAATTTTTTTGATGGCCTCTTTTTTATTCGGCTGTTCTTCAGACTCTAGGCCGAAATATAAAAATCGGGCATACAATATATTAATTAGGTATCCACAAGACTGGGAGCCTAAAGAGTATGTCAATGAAACCGTTGTTGTATTCTTGTCTCCGCTAGAGGAAGGGGTGGAAGCTTTTCAAGAAAATGTTAGCATTTCGGTTCAAGACATACCTGAAGACGCCACTCTTGACGACTACACAAAGGTTGTTTTAGCGCAAATAAAATTAATGGGCGACATTCCAAACGTTTATTTGAACATTCTTGAATCAGCCCCTAAAAAAATTGCAAAACGCCATGGGCATAAGATTGTCTATACATTAACTGAATACGCATACCCAGAGGAATCTGTCAAAGCTGGCCTAACTCCTGAGCTTGATGAAGTGGGATTTTGCGTTCAAATCATGATGGCCTGGGCAATAAAAGATCAAAGAGCCTACATATTTGTGTATACATCAACTAATGATGCATATGAAACATTTTTGCCTGAAGTTGATGATATGCTTAAATCGTTTCGTATTCTTTAATTATGAAGGAATGCCCTAGTTGCCATATTTTTTATAAAGATTTTATTCTAACTTGTCCTCAGTGTCATCTAGAACTTAAAGGAATAAGCTTAAGAAAGGCACTTGAACGCAGAAGGAGAAGATCCTTTCGTCAATTTGGCGGATCACAAGATTTTAAAATTCTTGATTTAAATGCACAATACATTATTGAAAGTTATTTTAAGGATCATTCGCTATTTTTGCATTTTGAATTAAATAAGAATCAGATGAGGTATTCAGAGAAATTTGAACGATTTTTTATTCAACCGATTAATTTAGTGGCCGTTTTTAATATTCCTTGGTTTATTTTTAATATTATTTATTCAAGTTATTTTTATCTTTCTTATAGAAATTTCTGTCAAAAATGTCATTGTAAATATCTCTCTGCTGTCCATTCTCAAGAGGAATGCGATTATAATATTGCCTATTTTAATATTTTATGCGATGTTTTAAATGGAGACATTACTGACACAAAAAAAGTTTACGAACAGTGCTCCCAGGGAGAAGGAGGGGAAAGAGAATCTAGACTTGCCTATCAAAAATTAAATTATAGGCATAAAAAGGCAGAGATTTTCTTTGATTTATTTTCAATTCTTCTTTCAGTTATGTTTTGGATCTATATTTGTCTTTGTGTTAGTCTTCCGATGGTAAAGGTATTACTTCAAAAGCTTTATTTCTATAAAGCGTATGAATGGAAATTATTTTAATATTTTTATAAGGTAACTATTATATGTCAAACCCGATGTCTATCTTAAATAACTTCTTTATTATTAAACAAATACCTGTATTCCGAGAATTAAATTGGATTGAGTTGCACCAAATTGCAAGTCGATGCTTGTTTCAAGACTACACAAAGGGACAAATTATCTATAAGGAAGGTGATCCTCCAGATTTCTTTTATTGTCTAATTTCGGGACGATTGTCAGCACATATTGAAACTAACGAATTTAAAAAGCAGAACGTCGAATATATTCACAGAGGTATGCATTTTGGTATAATTTCAGTTTTAACCGGCGAGTTGCATTCTCTAACCTTTGAAGCGCTGAATGATTCATTAATCTTGAAAATAAAAAATGATGATTTCTTAGACCTTTTGAAAAAAATTCCGCGGTTGGGCCTTGAATTTAATTACAGCCTCTCAAGACGTATACGAAATCGTCAACATCAAAGAAAGTTTGTTTTTGAAAGTACAATAATTTCAACCTATAGCCCTACTCAAGGTGCGGGAGGTTCAATTTATGCCTTTAATCTGGCTCATCACCTAAAGAAAGAAACAGGAAAATCTGTTATTTTTGTTGATTTTCATTGCGAACCTAATCAACAAAATAATATTAAAAAATCCTCAAAATTTTCATTTCAATGGCCTTCGCCAGCCGTTCATTTCAATGAACTAGCAAGTGATTACCAGATGGCGTCATCCCATATTATTAAGAATAATGAAACAGCAGACTTGCTTAATGTATGTTTTGATGCAAATGATGAAATTTTATCTGCTAAAATTAGCCAATTTGTTAGTAACGTTGCAAATGATTACCATTATATTATTTTGGATTTACCAAGTCATGCTGACGATGCTGTAATAACAATTTTGATGCAATCAGATGATATTCATTTAGTTTTAGAGAATAAAAAAGAAAGCTTATTTGATGGAAGGGACTTTTTAAAAAAGTTAAGTACTTCAGCTTCGAAAATGACGTCAAAACAAAAA
>JAOZRJ010000105.1 GCA_029931885.1 Candidatus Omnitrophota bacterium
AAGAAAATTCTTTAGAAGAAAATTCTTTAGAAGAAAATTCTTTAGAAGAAAATTCTTTAGAAGAAAGGCTTTCTTGAATAATTTCCACCAGCCCTTCTTGACTATTAGAAACAAGAGTCATCCCTCTTGAATGCTTCAGCAAGCCAGAAAAGGATAACCAAAAAGAAGAAATAATTAAAAAACTTATTAATGCGATTCGCTTTTTCCGATGGAAGGCGCTAATCGCCAAAAACCCTATCCCGGCAAAAAACCCAATCCACGCACCGCGAGAAAAAGTCATACCGAGACAAAAATACCCAACTATAAATATAAAAATTAAGAAAATCTTTAAAATTACTTCTTTATTCTTTTTTATATTCGCTGAAAATCTTTTGAAAAATATCACACTTAAAATAATTGGACAGGTTAATGCCAAATACCCTCCAAAATCATTTGGATGACGAAAACAAGAAAACAACCTATCTGTCCATATTTCTCCAAAAATTAAATCTTTTCCAAAGAAATATTGAAAAAGCCCGTTTAAAAAAACAACAACTGTCGAAACAAGAAAAGTCCACAAAAAAACTTTAACCTGTTTTTTCTCTTTTATAAATTCGATAAAAACAAAATAAAGATATGCCCACTGCAAAACCTTAAAGAAAAAACCCTTGATACTTAAAGCAGGATACTGGCTAAAAAAAACTGAAACACCGCAAATAAAAACAAAAAATCCTAGCGGCCTGCTCAATACACTCGGCTCTGGCCTAACAATACAACAAAATTTTAAAAAAACTTCTTTAATGCGAGCCGTCAAAAGTTTTTTAATTTTTAAACTTTCTTTCTGCCAGACACAAAAAAGAGTAATCCGTTTGACAAAAAAGAAAAACAGCGTAAAACTTGCAAAGGTTTCTGACAGGGCGATTGAAATTGGCAAAAAAAGAATAAGACCGTAAAAAGAAAAAGGCCCGGCTTTATTGCAAAATTTAATAATGTTTTGTGAGTTTAAGCTCATATCGATCTTCTTTGTGCTTTATACCAGTAAATAGTCTTTTTCAAGCCCTTCTTAAAATCTATTTTTGCCTCAAACCCAAACTCTTTTTTAGCTCGAGAAACATCAAGCTTCCTTCTAGGCTGACCATCTGGCTGTGTTTTGTCCCAAACAATCTTACCCTTGAACTTAGTCAAGTTTACAATAAAATTAGTTAATTTCTTAATAGAAATCTCAAATCCAGCACCGAGATTAACAGGCTGCGGTTTATTATATTTCTCAGTTGCTGCAACAATTCCTTTAGCCGCATCTTCAACATATAAAAATTCTCTCGTCGGACTTCCTGTTCCCCAAACAACAATTTCCTTTTCTTTATCCCTAATAGCATCACAACATTTCTTAATTAACGCCGGAATAACATGCGAAGATGTTGGTGAGAAATTATCTCCCGGCCCATAAAGATTAACTGGAAGCAAAAAAATAGAATTAAAATTATACTGTGTGCGGTAAGCCTGTGACTGAACTAAAAGCATTTTTTTTGCCAAGCCATAAGGTGCATTAGTCTCTTCCGGATAGCCGTTCCACAAATCTTTTTCTTTAAATGGTACTTTTGCAAATTTTGGATATGCACAAATAGTCCCTATTGCAACAAATTTTTTTACACCAAAAAGGCGAGATTGCTCCATAAGCTGAGCACCCATCATCAAATTATCATAGAAAAATTTTCCTGGATTTTCCCGATTAGCTCCAATGCCTCCAACAACAGCCGCTAAATGAATTATGATATCCGGCCTTGTTTTTTTAAGCAACCTCTTGACGGCTGAAAGCTTTATTAAATTATATTCGCGCTCTTGAGGAACAAAAATATATTTACATTTCTTTTCCTTAAGCTCTTGCACAACAAATTTACCTAAAAATCCAGCACCACCCGTTACAACAACTTTTTTATCTTTCCAAAAGTTCATACTCTTATCTCGCCTTTATTCCATAAATTTTTTTCTTAACAAAGTCTAAATCACTATCGACCATCATGTGAACCAAACTTTTAAACTTTACCTTAGGCTTCCATTTTAACTTACGGCTGGCCTTTGCCGCATTGCCTATTAAAATATCTACTTCAGTCGGCCTAAAATATTTCTTATCAATTTCAACATACTTTTTCCAATTCAAGCCTGCATACGAAAAAGCCTCTGTCAAGAATTCTTTAACAGAATGAGTTTCTCCAGTGGCAATAACATAATCATCCGGTTTCTTTTGTTGTAAGATAAGCCACATTGCCTCAACATAATCACCTGCAAAACCCCAATCGCGTTTTGCCTCTAAGTTTCCAAGAAACAATTTTTCCTGAAGTCCAAGCTTAATATTTGCCAAAGCCATCGTAATTTTACGCGTAACAAAGGTCTCTCCTCTTCTTGGAGATTCATGATTAAATAAAATACCATTACAGGCAAACATGTCATAAGCTTCTCGATAATTCACCGTCATCCAATGAGCATAGACCTTGGCTGCGGCATAAGGACTTCTAGGATAAAAAGGTGTTTTTTCGCTTTGAGGGATTTCTTGAACCTTGCCGAACATTTCAGAGCTAGATGCCTGATAAAACTTTGTTTTAATTCCGGAGTCTCTAATCGCCTCAAGTAAACGCGTTGTGCCTACCCCAACGGATTCGGCTGTATATTCCGGAATATCAAAGCTAACGCGAACATGGCTTTGGGCGCCAAGATTATAAATTTCATCAGGCCTAATTGTTTTAATAATACGGTTTAAGGAGCTAGCGTCGCTTAAATCTCCATGAATTAACTTTAGCCGAACGCCCTTTTTGTGAGGATCTTCGTAAAGATGATCAATACGACTGGTGTTAAAATTACTGGCACGACGAATAATACCACAAACCTCGTAACCTTTTCTTAAAAGAAACTCAGCCAAATAAGAGCCATCTTGACCTGTAATACCTGTAATTAAAGCTTTTCGCCTATTTGCCATTTTTTTCACACCTTTTAAAGATATGTATACTTATATTCTAAAGGATTAAGGTTCTTTTATATCACAGATTTGATGTCGGCTCAACAACTTATGTCCTGAGACAGAAATACCTACCATTACCCAAAAAAGAGACGAAAGCTTTAGCGAATAAAGGTGAGTGTCAACAAAACTGTGAGCTAAGAAAATCAGACACCCAATCCAAATTCCAAAAAGCAAAACACTCAAATCCTTGTCTTCTTCTTTACCTAGAAGAACGCTACTAAAAATTGTTTTCAAAAAACTCCATAGTATCCACAAAAAACATCCAAGTCCGAGCACTCCTGTTTCCGCAGCCATTTGAACATAACAATTATGAGCAAAACTTGGATCATACGTAGCATATCCTGCACCCCTTCTTCGATATTGTTTCTTTTGAAAAGTCTGCATAAAAGTATTAGGTCCATGACCCAGTAACGGCTTATCCCAAACCATTTTAAGGCTATCTATCCAAAGATTTTTTCTCCATCCTATCGTTGACAAAATTTGCTCAGGACTAAGCCTAGATTTCTCTTCCACGCTAGAGGGCATAAAAACAAAAAGACAAGATGCCAAAACAGTTAAAGCAATTGCTGATAATAAAAAAATCTTTTTATTTTTCAAAAAAAGAAAAATGCCTCCACCAAAAATAACAGCTAGCCATGCTCCTCGCGAGAAGGTAACAATCGTAGTCCATGCAATCAAAATAAAAAGCACACAAGCTATAATCTTCCTAATCCTACTTTCCTTTCCAATCGTCAAGAAACTATAACTTAGAGCTAGAGGAAACAACAAGTACCCACCTAAATCATTTCCCGTATAAAAACAACTCGTAGCCCTTCCAGAGAATCCAGAATCACAAAAAAAACTTTTTCCTGTAATATAAAATTGAGCAAGGCTATCAACGCAAACCGAAGTCACGGAAAACAAAAAAACAAACAGAGCAACAATAATATGTTTCTTTTCAGTAAAAAATTCTAAAACTAGAAAATAAATAACAAACCATTCAAGTATTTTAGAAATTAAGCCGTGCAAAGAATGAAGCGGCACGCGACTCCACAAAGCGGAGAGAAGACAAATATAAAGAAAAATTACAATTGGAAGGTTTAAGAAGCTATTTTTAACCTTAAAACCATTTAAAAATTGTTGAATTCTTTCTTTAAAAGTTAGATCTTTAAATGTACCAAAAATTATTAAAACAAACCTTTTCACAAGCCATAAAAAAAAGGCTGCCCCAACACAGCTTTCGATAACAGCATTACCAAAAGGAAGCCAAAAAATTAATAAATATAAAAAAAATCTAATTAAACTATCAATTTTATTCTGAAAATCCTTCACGTTTATATTCAAAAAAGAATAGTTAATATGCTCCCTTACCTTTTAAAACAACAGGAATTGTTTGAAGAAGAATGTTAAAGTCTAACCAAAATGACCAATTCTTTATATACCAAATATCCCATTTAATTAATCTCTGAAAAGAAATATCACTTCTCCCTCGAATCTGCCAAAGGCCTGTAATGCCAGGCCTCACCCCAAGTCGTTTAAGCTGACGAAGATCTTCCTTCTCGATTTGCTCAATCGGAAGAGGTCTTGGTCCGACTAAACTCATCTCTCCTTTTAAAACATTAATAATTTGCGGCAATTCATCTAAACTGTATCGCCTCAAAAATCGCCCTATATTTGTAATTCGGGGGTCTTTACGTATTTTAAAAATAGGCCCGTCAGCCTCATTACTTTGACGAAATTGTTCAATATCTTTATCTGCATCTTTTTTCATACTACGAAACTTATACATATTAAAAACTTTTCCACTCCTTCCATACCTTTTTGAAGAATAGAAAGGACGACCTCTGCTATCTAGACAAATAACCAACGAAAGGATTATAAAAAACGGAAGAAGAAGAATGAAAACAAGCAAGCTAATTAATAAATCAAAAATTCTTTTTCCAACCTGCTTACGCTCTCTATTAATATCTGAATACTCTAAAATTGGAATAAGCCCAATATTATACCTGAAGAAATCGCCACTCGTCAGCCCAAACCCTTGAGGGACAACTCGAACAGCAACTCCAAGCTCTTTGGCTTCTTCAAGCAATTTAAGAAAAACATTGCTATCATGATGAATTGTAATAAAAATTTGATCAATAAACTTTCTCTGAGCAATTGCCTGAAACTCTGAAAGCTTTCCTAAAACATTTTCCTTCTCTAGATTTTTGTAATCATCTAAAAACCCAACAATTTTTAAACCCAAACTAGGACGTTTTTTAATTTCTTGAGCTAATGCATTGCCAACCTTCCCGGACCCAACAATTAAAACGTTTATATTGTTATACCCGTGAGCCACTAAATATTCAACAAGAAATCTTTTAACAATACGCCATATGGAAAGTGCAAACATCATTAAAATAGATCCAGCAAGAATGACAGAGCGCGGCAGTCCTTCAATTTTTAAAGCATAAACCGCAACAATTGCAAAAATAGCTGAAAAAATAACAGCCTTTAAAACCAACCAAACCTCAAACCCTTCAAAGATATCCCGACGGGTCTGATAAAGCCGATTAATGTTCGCAAAAACAATGACAAGAAGAATCCAGAAAATAAATATTGCACGAAAAGGATTCTCTACTCCAAGTAACAATCGATTAAATGAAACATCAAAAGTAAATGATTTTTGGCGAATAACACACGCTAGATAAATACACATATAACTAAGACATATATCTATAAAAACATAAAAACTTTTAACGCTAATCTTTTTAACCCTATTGTACATTTTTAGACCCCATTAAATGCTTTACAAAGTCCTGAATTAGATAAAAAATAAATTTAGTATTACCTATCAAATATCTCCTCCATAACCTCTTTGGTTCACAACACAGCCTAAAAAACCATTCTAGTCCTACAGCTTGCATCCACTTAGGAGCTTGCGCCTTAGTCCCTGCTAAAAAATCAAATGCTGCCCCAACTCC
>JAOZRJ010000106.1 GCA_029931885.1 Candidatus Omnitrophota bacterium
TGATTTACCCTCTTTTATTTTACGGTTGTTCCTATTTTTTCTCCGAAAACAACTTTTTTAATATTCCCAACCTTTAATAAATTAAAAACTATTATAGGCAAATTATTGTCCATGCACATACTAATTGCTGTAGCATCCATAACTTTCAAGTCTTTATTTAAAACATCAATAAATTTAAGACTTTTAAACTTCTTAGCCTTTTTATCTTTAATCGGATCAGCTGAATAAACGCCATCCACTTTTGTTGCTTTTAAAATCACTTCTGCCCCGATTTCTTTTGCACGCAAAGCTGCTGCTGTATCCGTTGTAAAATAAGGGTTGCCTGTTCCAGCTACAAAAATAATAACACGATTCTTTTCTAAATGCCGCATAGCTCGTCTAAGAATATATGGTTCAGCAATTGCATGTATATCAAGAGCTGTCAAAACTCTCGTTTGAACTCCAATTTGCTCTAAAGCATTTTGTAGAGCCAAACCATTTAAAACAGTAGCCAGCATACCCATATAATCTGCAACAGAACGATCTAGTCCAAATTTCTTTGATTCCAGTTGACCACGAAAAATATTTCCACCTCCAACAACCAAAGCAACTTTCACTCCTGTTTCCCAAATCTCCTTAACTTGATTAGCTAAAGAAGCGCAAACCTCTGCATCGATACCATGACCTCTTTTTCCCTGCATGGCTTCACCACTTAACTTTAAAAGTATACGCTTATAAACGGGTTTTTTATTCAACTTGGCCAACCTTATATCTTGAAAATCGACTTATAAGTATATTTTCGCCAATTTTTGCAATAAGATTGCTGAGGCAATCTTGTATGGTTAATTTCACATCTTTAACAAAAGGTTGTTCAAGTAAACATTTTTCTTTCAAAAATGCATCCTTGTCTTTTTGCTGAGACAAGACATCTTCTGAAACATCTTCTCTTCTAACATATTCTGGACTCATAGCAGCAATATGCATAGCAACATCTTTTGAAAATTTACAAAAATCTTCATTTTTTGCAACAAAATCTGTTTCGCAATTAACTTCGAGCAAAACACCAATTTTTGAACCTAAATGAATATAAGCCTCAATGCGTCCTTCCTTAGCCGTTCGGCTTCCTTTTTTTGCTGCAAGCTCTAAGCCTCTCCTTTTCAAAACTTCTTTTGCCTTGTTAAGATCACCTCCAACCTCCTCCAAAGCATTTTTACATTCAATAACACCGCAAGAAGTCATTTCTCTTAATTCCTTGATATCATCCACACTTGTAGCCATTACAAAATCCTTTCTTTACATGTATATATATTAACGCTTTATGCAGATTCTTATTTAGACTCTACAGGAGCATCTTTAGAAGGCTCCTCTTCTTTTTCCTCTGATTTAACCGCCTCTTCACTTTGAGCCTTATGCTGCACTGAAACGCTAGTGATATAATCTTTTCGCCCTTCAGAAACACTATCAACAATAAGAGACAAGATTAAGCGAATAGACTTTAAGGCATCATCATTAGCAGGTATTGGGAAATCAACAAAATCTGGATCACAATTTGTATCAATAATTGCCACAACTGGAATTTTCAGTTTTTTAGCTTCACGAACAGCAATATCCTCTTTTTTAGGATCAATAACGAACATTGCCTGAGGTAATTCTTTCATTTCTCGAATTCCGTTTAAATCACGCCCAAGCTTATCTTTTGCTTTGCCCATATGTGCAATTTCTTTTTTTGTAAGCTTTTCTGCAACCCCATTTTCAAGCATACGCTCTAAGTTGAATAATTTTTTCAAAGATTTTTTTGAAGTTTCAAAATTTGTTAAAAGTCCTCCTGGCCAACGATAATTGATATAAAACATATCTGATCGTTTTGCCTCATCGCAAATAATTTCTTGAGCTTGTTTTTTCGTACCGACAAAAAGGATTCGTCCTCCTTTTACAGCCACTCCTCTCAAGAAATCTCTAGCTTGATTTAAGCATTCCACTGTTTTTTCAAGGTCAATAATATAAATACTGCTCCTTGCGCCAAAAATGTAAGGTTTCATCTTAGGATTCCACCTTTTTGTTTGGTGCCCAAAATGAACCCCGGCTTCCAATAACTGCTTAATTAACTCGTCTATCATTCTGCCTCCGTTTAGGTGTCTTTTAGCTTCTTTTAATATTATGTATAAAGGTAAAAATTTGAATTCACCTAGTATACCTAAGAATTAATATTAATGCAATAGTTTATTTTTGGCATCTTTTTGAACAAAAATGGCCAATTTTGCATCATTTTCACTCTTTAAACTGTGTTTCGTAAAGCCTTCTATAGAGATCACACGTTTTTAAAAGCTGTTCGTGTGAATCCAACCCGACAATTCGACCAGATTGTAAAACAGCAATTTTTGTAGCTTTTTTAATTGTTGAAAGGCGATGTGCAATACAGACAACTGTCCTCTTCTTCATAAGCTCATCAATCGCTTCTTGGACATACTTCTCAGATTCAGAATCAAGCTGTGAGGTGGCTTCATCTAAAATTAAAATAGGAGGATTTTTTAAAATTGCTCTTGCAATCGCAATACGCTGACGCTCTCCACCTGACAACCTAAATCCTCGATCTCCGATAACAGTATCATACCCTTGAGGAAGCTTCAAAATAAAATCATGCGCAAATGCTTTCTTTGCAGACTCTTCGACCTGCTCTTGCGAGGCTTCTAAATGTCCATACGTAATGTTAGCTTTTATTGAATCATTAAAAAGAATTGTCTCTTGGGTAACAATACCAATCTGCGTACGTAAAGATTTAAAATTTACATCTTTCAAATTAACATCGTCGATTGTCACATTTCCTTTTGTTGGATCATAAAACCTCGGAATAAGATTTACCAATGTTGATTTCCCGACGCCAGTCGGGCCGACTATCGCTACAATTTCGCCGACATTAATATCAAAACTAACATTATCAAGAACCATTTTTGACTCGTCATCATAATGAAAATAAACATCTTTTATACTAATTTTATTCTGAATAACACCAATTTTCTTAGCATCAGGCTTCTCGGCAACCGTTGGCTTTGCATTTAAAACATCACTAACGCGCTCGTTAGCCGCAAGGGCTTGCTGCACCAAAGCATTAACATTGCTTAATTTTTTAATCGGATTTAGCATAGACATTAATGCTCCTAAAAATAATCCAAAAACACCAAAAGAAACATCACCAGCAATAACCTGCCTTCCAATCCAAAGCAAGATTCCTGCGCCACAAAACGCTCCAATAAGTTCCGTAATCGGGCTAATCATAAGTGTTCGCCGAACTGTCTTCATTTTAATTTTATAAAAATCTTGATTCTGACCCTTAAATCGATTCGTTTCATAATCTTCCATCCCAAAAGCTTTTACAACACGAACACCGGAAATCGTTTCAAGAAGCAAAGAGTTAATATCAGCCATTTTGCCTTGAGAGCTAAAAGATAATTTTTTTAATTTTCTTCCAATTTGTTTCATTGGAAAAGCAATAAGTGCCCCTAAAATTACAGTTATAATAAAAACTTTAGGATAAATAAAAAGAATAATGCTAATAAAAACAAAAATACGAAAACTTTGATAAAAAAGATCAGCAACGCCATAGGAAACAGCATTTTCAACTACCTGAACATCATTTGTGATCCTTGAAACAAGCTCTCCAGTCCTCTTTTGGGAAAAATAATCTAATGATAAATTTTGAATCGTTTTATACAAATGAAGGCGCATATCACGCATTACCCGTTGTGAAACATCATTCATTAAATAACCTTGAAAAAATGTAAAAAGCCCCTTCATCGCAAAAACAAACAAAAGCCCAATCGACACAATCAATAAAAGCTTCTCCGACGGCATTGCATTAACCCTGCTAATAAAATTTACAACAAAATCAGGAGCTTTACCTGGAAGAGTGATCTCTCCCTTTCCAAGAATTTTATCGGCCAAAGGAACAATTAGCGATAATTGAAATCCATCAAAAATTGCAGACATTAGCATGCAGCCTACGGCAGACGCTAAAACACCAATATGTCCTTTTAAGAATTTAAGTAATTTGAAGTATTCTCTCATAATATATATATCCATTTTTAAGTGGTGCATATTACCATACTGATTGACTTTTGTCGAGCTATTTGTTATAGTGCTAAAAATATAAATCACTATTATCTATAAACTTATGAACACTAAACTAAATATTGGCATTATCGGAATTGGACACCTTGGATCACGCCATCTAAAAGTCTATAATGAGCTTTCTGACCGCATCAACCTAGTTGGTATCTGTGATACCAAAGAAGCTCGGACGCGAAAACTAGCAAATCATTATAAAGTAAAATTCTTCAAAGACCACAAAAGTCTAATCGGCAAAGTTGATGCTGTTAATATTTGTACGCCAACGACTTTCCACTTTAATGTCGCCAAAGATTTTTTACAAAATGGCGTCCATACGCTTATTGAAAAACCTATTACAACAACAGTCGCCCAAGCAAATAAGCTTGTTGATCTTGCTAAAAAGAAAAAGCTTATCCTGCAGGTCGGACATATTGAACGATTCAACTCTGCCTTTGAAGGCATCAAGCATTTTACAAAAAACCCAAGATTCGTCGAATGTCATCGCTTAAATAGATTTCCAAACCGCTCCTTAGATATTGGCGTTGTTATGGATCTCATGATCCACGACATTGACATTATCTTAGGACTAACAAATTCAAAAATTGATACAGTCGAAGCTGTAGGGGTTAAGGTTTTAACGCCCATGGAAGATATCGCTAATGCACGCATTACCTTTAAAAATGGTTGCGTGTGCAATTTAACTGCCAGTCGTATTTCAGATGAAGTAACTCGAAAAATTCGTGTTTTCTTAAATGATGCCTACATTTCTCTTGATTATGTTAAACAAGAAGCATTTATCTACAAAAAACATAAAAGCTTAATCTCAAAGCACTCACTCCCAATCGAGAAAGAGGAGCCCTTAAAAAAAGAAATTGAATCATTCATTGATTGCATTCAAAATAATAAAGAACCAATTGTTTCAGGGGTTGAAGGACGCGATGCTCTTCTCTTGGCTTTAGATATCACCAAAAAAATATGGAAAAACAAAAAAATCATGTGATTATTGTCGCCGGTGAAGCCTCCGGAGACATCCATGCATCTCATCTTGTTAAAGAAATTAAAAATCTAAATCCTGACATTGCTTTCTCTGGTCTCGGTGGAGAAAAAATGCATTCAGCAGGAGTTGAAATTTACGCTGACCTAACTCAAATGGCCGTTGTAGGATTTGTAGAAATTTTTAAACATCTTTTTGCAATCAAGAAAGTTTTTGATCTTATCTTAAAAAAGGTTGAAGGAACTGGCACAAAAACTGTTATCTTAATTGATTATCCTGGTTTTAATTTACGGCTTGCGCAAAAATTAAAAACGATGGGTATCAAAGTGATTTATTATATCAGCCCTCAGGTATGGGCATGGAACGAAAAACGCGTTAATTTAATAAAAAATGTTGTTGATAAAATGATTGTTTTCTTTGAATTTGAAAAAGATTTTTATGCAAAAAGAGGATTTGATGTTGATTTTGTAGGACATCCATTAGTTGATACTGTAAAATCTAACACAACCAAAGATGAACTATTAGCAAATATCGATTTCTCTTGTAAAAAGAGAACAATTGCTCTCCTGCCCGGTTCACGCGAAAAAGAAGTTAAGCTGCTCTTTCCCGTTATGATACAAGCTGCAAAAAATCTTTATAAAAAAAACCCCAACTTACAATTTCTCGCACTTAAGGCGTCGACTATAAAAAAATCATTAATGAAAAAATATATCCCCAAAAACCTTCCTTTGCAAATTTTAGAGGATGATACATATAACGGCATTAACGCTTGTGACCTCTGTCTGGTCGCATCAGGAACCGC
>JAOZRJ010000107.1 GCA_029931885.1 Candidatus Omnitrophota bacterium
ACCGGAGTTAACTACGTATAAGTATATTGTTTTGGGTAAAGGACAAATTAGGCAATAGCAATTTTTTAGTAAAGGGAAATTATCGTGCAACGAATCGGGGTCTTAGGCGGAACATTTAATCCAATTCATACAGGGCATTTGGCGATTGCTCAGATGGCTTTAGAGCGGATGAATTTGACAAAAGTTATTTTTGTCCCAGCGTATATCCCGCCGCATAAGAATAAAAAGATTGTTGCAAGGGCAAAAGACCGTTTTTCTATGGTGCAATTGGCTGTTAAAGGAAATTCTTTTTTTGAGATTTCGGATTTTGAAATTAATAAAAAAGGAAAATCTTATACAATTGATACAATGCGTCATTTTCAGGAGAAGTATCCTGATGATACGCGTTTGTTTTTTATTATTGGTGAAGACACGTTGTCTCAGTTGCCGAAATGGAGATACATCGATAATATTTTAGAAATTGCAGAGTTTATAGTTGTAAATCGTCCAGGACACACGAAAAAAAGCTCTGATTTAAAACATCATAGCGTTATAATGCCAGGTATTGATATTTCATCGTCTTATGTTCGATTGAGGCTTGTTCAAAATAAGACGATTAGGTATTTTGTACCGGATCAAGTTTTGGAATATATACAAAAGAATAGGGTTTACGGAGTTTAAATAGACACTTTAAAAGTAAGGGAGTTGGTTATGTGCGAGAAAGCAAGAAAAGAAATTAAATTCGGAACAGATGGTTGGCGAGCGGTTATTTCTAGGGAATTCACATTTGAAAATGTTGAAATTTTAGCGCAGGCCATTAGCGAATGGGTTAGCAAAGATTTACGAAAGAAATCTGGAGAAAGAAAAAGAGTTGCTGTCGGCTACGACACTAGATTTTTGTCTGATCAGTATGCTAAGGCAGTTGCGTGCGTTCTGGCAAAAAATAATATTGAGGTTTATTTATCCGACTCTCCAGTTCCAACGCCGGCTTTGAGCTTTTGTGTAGTTCGTAAAGGATGTGTTGCTGGAGTCATGGTTACAGCAAGTCATAACCCTGGACAGTTTAATGGCATTAAAATAAAAACGGATAAAGGTGGCGCGGCTTCGCGAGAAATAACTGATATTGTCGAGGAGTATATTTGCAAGAATGATGTAAAGAAGGCAGATTTTGAACAGGCAAAAAAGAAAAAAGATTTAATTATTCATGATTTTAAGGAAGATTATGTAGCTTTCTTAAGAAAATATATTGATTTAAAGGCAATTAAGAAATCTCGATATAAGGTTCTTTTGGATGCAATGCATGGCAGCGGGGATTCATTGATTCTTGATGTTTTAAAGGGAACGAATGTCAGAGCTTCTGTAATGCGATCGGATATTAATCCTTCTTTTGAAGGGCAAAAGCCTGAGCCAGTTGAGGAATATGTCAGTGAAATTAAAGGAAGAGTAAAAAAGGAGAAGTTTGATTTAGGTCTTATTTTAGATGGGGATGCGGATCGTATTGCTGCTGTTGCAGGTGATGGAGAATATATTAATCCTCAGAGGATATTATGTTTGATAATTTTGCATCTTGTTCGTAACAAAGGAGAAACAGGTGGAGTTATTAAAACAATTTGCGGAACAACAATGCTTGATAATATCACGAAGAAATTAGGGTTGAAGCTTTATGAAACACCAGTAGGCTTTAAATATATTTCTGATTTGATGATTTCAGAAGATATTTTAGCTGGAGGAGAAGAAGCTGGTGGCGTTGGTGTTAAAAATTATATTCCTGAACGTGATGGAACTCTTGCAGGTCTTCTTCTTTTGGAAATGATGGTCTGTCAAAAGAAAAGTATTAAAAAGCTTATTCAGGAGATGGAGAAGGAGTTTGGTCGATATTATTATGAACGCGCAGATCTAAAAACAAGCGGAAAGCCTGTTGATGTTAGAAAAGCAAAAACTATCAAGCGGATTTTAGGAAAAAAGGTTGTTGATGTAAAAACGTTTGATGGTATTAAGCTAATTTGTGAAGATGAAAGTTGGCTTATGTTTAGACCGTCAGGGACAGAACCGTTAGTACGCGCTTATGTTGAAGCAAAATCGATCAGTAAAGCAAAGGCGTTGATCGAATACGGAAAACCGATTTTAAAGAAATTATAAAATGGTTTACTGGATAGCCCATTTTTTCTTTCGAGTTTTTTTTGAGAGCTTTTTATCTTTAAAAGCCTTTGGTCGTGAAAAAATTCCTAAACAAGGCGGATATGTTATTGCGAGTAATCACCTTAGCAACTTAGATCCAATGCTTTTAGGTGTTGCGGCAAATCGAATGCTTAATTTTATTGCTAAAGATTCATTGTTTAAGAATAAGATTTTTTCTTTCTTTCTTTCACAATTTCGTGCATTTCCACTTAAAAGAGGCTTTACTGATACAAGCTCTATTAAGGAAGCCATTAAAAGGCTTAAGGCATCTCAAGGTGTTGTGATGTTTCCACAGGGAGGCAGGCGATTGGAAGGCCTTAATCCTGAAGATGCTAAGCCAGGAGTAGGATTGTTGGCAACGAAAGCTGGCGTTCCAATCATTCCTACTTTTATTTGCGGGTCAGATAAAGCAATGCCTCCAAAAACTAAATTTATTAAAATGGCTAAAGTTATGGTTTTATTTGGAGATCCTATTTGGCCAGATGAGAAAGATTCATATCGAGATATCGCCAAGAAAACTATGATTTCTATAAAGGATTTGAGTCTTCAAATCTAATTTATTCTTTTAATAAATTTCTCCAATAAAAAATTTAGTTGACAAAGAAAGTCTTTTCGAAGATAATCTTGTACTTTTGCTTGACCGGCAATTTCAATTATTTGTTGAGTTTTGAACGAGACGCAGAAGAATTCCTAGGAAAGAGGTGTAGTAAATGTCAGCAGAAAAACAATCAATTATGGCAGAGATGTATGAAAGTACTCTGCGAGAAATCAAAGAAGGGGAGATCGTCAAGGGAAAGATTGTCGGAATTACCAATAAAGACATTATTGTTGATATTGGGTTTAAGTCTGAGGGTTTTATTTCCATATCAGAGTTTCGGGATCCTGATCAAGTGAAGGAGGATAACGAGGTTGATGTATTAATTGAGACCGTAGAAGACGATACAGGAAAATTGATACTTTCACATTCTAAAGCACAAAAGCTTCAAGGATGGCAGAGAATCGCTGATGAAGTTGACGAAGGCTCATATATTGAAGGGCGTATTATCAAACAAGTTAATGGTGGATATATTGTTGATATTCAAGGTGTTGATGCATTCCTCCCTAGATCGTTGTCTTCTTTGAAAGGAGTTAACGTAAAGGACATTATGGGGACGAAGTATAAATTTCTTGTCACCAAAATGAATAAGCAGCGAAGAAACATTATTCTTTCTCGACGTGAAGTTGTGCAGAAGGAACGTGACGAAGTCAAAGCAAAGCTTTGGGACAAGATTGAAAAAGGGCAAAAGCGTACAGGAATAGTAAAAGGCATTACAGATTTTGGAGCCTTTATTGATCTTGGCGGTGTTGATGGCCTTTTGCATATTACGGATATGAGCTGGTCTCGCATTAATCATCCATCAGAATTAGTTGCCGCTGGAGATGAAATTGAAGTTTTGATTCTTGATTTTGATCGTGAGAATTCAAAGGTTTCTTTAGGCTTAAAGCAAATTACTGCAAATCCTTGGGAAGGCATTGAAGAAAAATATCCAGTTAATGCTAAGATTAAAGGAAAAGTTGTTAATATCATGCCTTATGGTGTTTTTGTTGAAATAGATAAGGGCATTGAGGGTTTGCTTCATTCATCAGAAATTTCTTGGCAGAAGAAAATGATTAATCCTCAAGAAATGTTTGCCATTGGAGATATGATCGAAGTTCAGATTATCAGTATAGATCGTGATACGAAAAGAATTTCTTTAAGTTTAAAACAATTGGAAAAGAATCCATGGCTTGAGGCTGAAGAAAAATTTCCAATCGGAGCAAAATCTGAAGGAAAAGTTCGTGGATTCACGGATTATGGTGCCTTCGTAGAGTTAGAAGGAAATATCGAGGGAATGATCCATGTTTCTGATATGTCTTGGACTCGAAAGGTTAATCATCCTCAGGAAATTTTTAAGAAAGGTCAGAGCGTTGAAGTTGTTGTTTTAGCAGTTGATCCTGATCAAAGAAAAATCACTTTGGGGTATAAACAGCTTGACGAAAATCCATGGCCGGAAATCGCAAAGAAATATCCTGTTGAACAATTAGTAGAGGCTGAAGTTGTCATGAATTCTGATTTTGGTGTTTTTGTAAAGTTGGATGAAGAATTAGAGGGTTTGATTTACGCATCAGAGATTGAGAAAGCTGATGCAGAAAATTTAAAAAATGGCGATAAGATTAAGGTTAAAATAATCAAGGTTGATGTCGACCAAATGAAAATCGGGTTGAGTGCAAAGCTTTCCGAGGAACAGCCTTCTGATGAGCAGGAACAATCTGCTGATAAGCAGGAAGAATAAAATCGTTTAAATTGCGCGGTGCTATGATGCGATTGAATCTAATCATATAGCCGCGTAAATTTATCAATCATAACGCTATCAATATGGCAAAGATTAAAGAATTTATTAAAAAGATTTCTTTTGGGACTACTGAAATTATCAATCTCTCGAAACAAAAAACCCCCTTCATATTAAGGCCGGCTTTGATCCTACGGCCCCAGATTTACATTTAGGTCATGTTGTCCTCTTAAGAAAATTGCGTCAGTTTCAGGATTTAGGGCATAAAGTTTTCTTTCTTATTGGAGATTTTACAGCGCAAATTGGGGATCCGACTGGCCGAGATCAAATGCGTGTCCGTATGACGCCTAAGCAGATAGTTAAAAATGCTCAAACTTATAAAAAACAAGTATTTAAAATTCTTGATAAGAAAAAAACGAAAGTTGTTTTCAACAGTTCATGGTTGAAAAAGTTTTCAAGCCAAGATCTTCTTGAGTTATCTTGTCATTCAACAGTTGCTCAAATGCTCGCACGTGCAGATTTTAAGAAACGTTTTGAAGATAAGAAAGAAATTAGTATTTTAGAATTTCTTTATCCGCTTTTGCAAGGATATGATTCGGTTCACCTTAAAGCAGATATTGAGCTCGGAGGTTCTGATCAAAAGTTTAATCTTTTAATGGCGCGCCAAATTCAAGAGTCTTATCATCAAGAGCCGCAAGTAGTTCTAATGATGCCACTTCTCGAGGGGACTGATGGTGTTCAGAAGATGAGCAAATCTCTTGGAAATTACATCGGCATTGACGAGCCTGCAAAAGAAATTTTTGGAAAAATAATGTCGATTAGTGATAAGTTAATGTTTCGGTATTATGAGCTTTTGACAAATTTTGAAGTTGTTCCTATTAAGGAATTACATCCAAAAGAGGCAAAATTGAAGTTAGCAGAAGAGATTGTGAGGCAATTTTATTCAGAAAAAAGAGCTAAAATAGAACGAAAAAATTTTGAAAGTCAATTTTCTCAAAAAAAAGTGCCTGAAAACATCCCTGAATATGATATTTCAAGAATTCCCTTAAATACTGCTGTTTCAACCACTGTCGCGTTAGTAAGTATTTCGCCTTGCCCGATTTCTAAAAATGAAGTTCGGCGCCTTTTAAAGCAGGGAGCCATCAGCTTTAATGGTAAAAAAATTAATGAAGATATTTTACCTTCAATTTCGGGAGTTCTTAAGATCGGAAAGCGTCGTTTTCTAAAATTAATCAAAACATCTTAAGTGTAATCTAACCCTATTATTTTGAATAACTTTAGTTTTTAAAAAAATAATAAAAAACTTGACAAAATATATATAAAACAGTATACTTTTGTTTCATATATTCGCCCTTGTAGCTCAGTCGGCAGAGCACTTCCTTGGTAAGGACGAGGTCACCGGTTCAAT
>JAOZRJ010000108.1 GCA_029931885.1 Candidatus Omnitrophota bacterium
GCCTCCACCAAGCGCACCCGCAGCACCACCGATTAAAGCACCTTCAACACCGTGTCCCATTTGATGGCCAACTACACCACCGGCAACAGCTCCAACCAATCCACCAATGCCAGCACCTTTCTTTGTATTAGCGCCCATGGACTCACATCCAGAAAAAACTACAATCACGGTTAGCAAAACACTGAAAAATAAAACTTTTCTCATCTACTCCTCCTTTTTATTATTCTTTAAATATTTATAAAGCAAAATTGGTTAACAAAAACAAACCCTTAATAATAAAATATACGGCTGCACTAAATAAAATAATTGCAGAAATTCTTTTAATATAAATCAACCATTTTCCAGACTTTGGAAGCCTTGCCAAAAGTCCGCTAAATGTGCCGACAAGAATTAACGAAAAGCCTACTCCATAAGAAAAAACAAATAAAAGACTAACAGCGTGAAAAATATTCTGTTTTGAACCAACATACAATAAAAGCGTTCCTAAAATAGGAGCCGTGCACGGGCCGACAACTAATCCAGACAACATACCAAACAATAGTATAGCCCAAAATCCTTTTGGCCGTATTTTATTTTGAAACCTAACTCCAAAAACTGGAAAAGAAATAGCATCTACCATTATCAATCCAAAAAGAATCAAAAAGATTCCTATTCCTATAAACATATAAGGATTAGAGTGAAAATGTCCAAAAAACCGACCTGTCAAAACAGCTACTGCGCCTAAAATAGAATAGCTAATTGCTAATCCAAAAACATAGACTAATGATAGCACAAAAGCTGTTAAACGATTACCTTTAATATTTGCCCCAGCAATAAATCCTGCCGTTAAAGGAAGCAAAGGATAAATGCAAGGCGTGAAGCTGGTCAAAACTCCAGCCCAAAATACAATAAAGTAATCAAAAATACTTCCAGATAAATTCATAAAGATTTTTTCTTTTTATCATACCAAATTCTAAAAATTTTAAAATAATTTCTTTATATTATGCAAAGGAGGATTCTAGAAGGTTAAAAACCTGATTAAATTTATCAAAATCAGAAAAAAAGCTTATTTCATTTTCTTTTTCAAACACATCAACATTTTCTAATACCTGTCTATCTTTTTCTGAAATCTCTAGAAAACCGTATAAGTTAGGAAGAGGCACTATATTAATGATTACAGGAATAAAACCATCTATGTTTATCAAATCAGCTCTATCAAAACTCGTAGGCAAAAATATGTCCACACCGTCTCCTCGTGTCTCAAGATTTAACCCGGCTGGATTAAAATCAATACCACCTTTTGTCTTTACATCAACACCCTCACCAGCTAAAAACTTCTGAATAGCAGTAATCATTTCTTCCGTTGAGAATTTATTACCTTTCAGCTCCCTAATTCCATACACTTCAACAAATTTGCTAACCGCATCCATTTCGGCAAAATACTGAACATTTATTTCTGCTATCTTCATAGCCTTTTTACATAATTCCACAGAATGCCTCTCATTAAACTCCATTCCTAAAAATGCTTGTAATCTTTTTTTCTCATCCATTACACGTAAAAGCTTATTTAATTGTGAATAATACGTGTAGTCGGTAAGCAATCGCTTATTTTTTATAGGGAAATAATCTTCATCAGTCTCAAGGGCATAATTTTCTGCTCTTACGATACTCTTCCCCTCAATAACATCAACAGCCTGAATATATCCTTCAGGGCTAACAAGAAACTGAAAATCAGAACTCATTCTGTAATCAACAGACTCAAGTCGCTTATGAATTTCAATAAAATCTTGTATTGTTTGACTAGTGATATACTGAGGATTGCCCCGAGCAAAGTCTCCTATGGCAATATCAGTAACAATATTTAATTTACCATCTTTATCAATGTACACACCATGAGTCTCAGGTCCAAAACCTAATTCAGACACGATTATCCGCGCACGATATTCTCTAAGCAATTCTTCTTCCGCCCTTCCTTCGCCCCTCTTTTCATATCTTTTTGATGCAACAAGATAATCGTTTAAAAAAACTACACTTACAACCCCACCGTTATAACCATTATTAATCCTACTAACCAAAAGTATTTTATTCTCAGGATGAGAAACAACTACTCTATGATTTTCAATCATCTCTTGATACGTTCTAGGCAATTTGTTCAAAATTTCTTGAGGATCTTTTGGAAGCCTCAATTCCGATAAATAGCCAACATCACTTTCTTTTAAATCAGAGGTAAATACAAAATGCGGATCATCTCCTCTTTCTAATACTTTTCTTATTCCATCGCTTATCAAAAGATCTTCTATGATCTCTTCAAGTGGTTTAGCTTTTTCCAAAATCGACAAACTACTTTTTTTACTTGTTTCAAAAACCAAAAATAAATCTTCCTGTCTTTTCTCAAAAGGAATACCACTCCATATGATCCATTTCTTTAACCCTTCAACCCCTTCTCCCGCAAATTCAGAAGACCTAACATCATCAATCTGCAATTTTAAGTCTTCAAAAAGTTTTGTGCTAGCCAACAAATTCCCCATCAGTGTCCTAGAAAGAAGATCACTTATTGTTATCTTTTGATTGTCTTCTACAGTTAAATTATTTTTATCTACTACAATATCAGTAATTCTATCAACAACATAAACTTCTTTTCCATTCTCCATTCTAAACTTCACATTTCCAGAAGAAACAAAGCATTTTCTTTTTAAGAATTCCTTTGATACATCATTTACAATGGATTCTTCAAAATCTATTCTGGCCGGCAATGCCTTTGCAAAAATTTCAAAAAGCTGCTTCGCCAATCCCTGCCCTACAAGAGATGTCGCATCTTTCAGCAATGCTTCAGAACTAAAACTAACTTTTTGCAACCCAACATGTAAATTGTTTATCAAATTTTCTTTCTCTTTTACATCAAAAGAAAAAACACGATAAGTATTTCTTTTTCCATTTTCATTAACCAAAAATACTTCAACTAAAATGCCATCGCTGCTAGTACTATTATGATACGAAGATTTTTCGGCCTTCAAAACATACTCTTTTCCATCTAATCGAGATTTAATAACTTTTCCATCAATTTTACTAATAATATCCTCAACGCTAACCGTACTAGAAGCCGACGTTTCACCCGAATCCCTCTCTAGCGCACTTCCTAATATCTCATTAACACCTTTAGCATTCGCATAAAGAAATTCTTTCATCTCTTGCACATTATTAATTCCGGAAGGCAAATTTTTTCTAACGCGGCCAGAATAATTAACCCTTGAGCTATCAATTCTCTTAACTCCATTATTAAGCAAATCATTAATTGTAAATGCTAAAATTTGATTTGAAACAAGTGTCATCTGAGGATTACTCTTTATCCATGTTGCCAATATTGGAACATCACTATTAACATTTGTTACTATTTGTAAAGCTAGAATATTAAAACCCTGCTCTGTCTCGTCAACGACAGCATAAATATCTTCTGATTCAGAGTCATCTAAAATCAAAGAAGCGTACGACATTAACAAAAGTTTATGATCATCGACTTTTTCTGCCATTCTAAGCAAGGCAGTGGAAAGTTCTACCTTCCTTTCAAAATTAAGAGAACTTGCTTTAACAACTTTCTTGAAAGAATATTCTCCGCTTTTTTCAACAAAAACTTTATCACGCAACTTTCCCTTGAATAAAGAAAAATCTGCGGTATCTCTACCTACCACCGGTTGCTCTAAATTATTTTCTCTTACAACCCCCTCTAACTCTTCGCGTATCTGGACTATTGTCTCTTGTCTTGTCGTCAATTCACTTGTAGATATTATTAAGTAATCAATTATTTCATTCATAGAAACAGCAAGAGACTTGACAAGTTCTTTATTTTCACTTACAAGTCGTTGAAAAACTTTCCGACGCTCAGCAGGTGAAAGATGTCCCAATAGTTCAATTAATTTTACTTCAAAAAAAGTAGCATTAGTAAATCCTTCTGATTTAAGGAATTCATTTTGCATGCCCAAAGAAAAAATATTTGCATCAAAAACTATAATATGTTGCTTTGTTTCACCTGTTTGCGAATCCTTCGCTTCAAAAATATTAAACTGAAAATCCATACCCATTTCATACCCTGCCTGCGTTAATCTATTTTGAATATCTATAAATTGATCTATAATATCTGGAGTAATCACTGCCTGAGTCCAGAAGTCACCAATAACAATGTCGGTAACAATATTATATCTTCCGTCACTATCTTTAAAAATTCCATGACATTCGGGTCCAAAACCTAAGCTATCAGCTATCAGGCTTGACAAGTACTCGTAAAGAAGCGATGTCTTTACCTGATGATCATTCTTCTCAGAATAATACGTTTTTATTGCTACAGGTCTGTTGTCCTTAAGGTAACCCAGTCTAGCGACACCGCCGCTTCCCTCATGATGACTTTTAAAAATAACCGTAGCGTCCTCAGAAAAATAAACTTTAACTTGTATTGAAGGATCATCCAAAAAATTCATCCCTTTTTCGTCCAAAAGACCTCGTTTGCTCAAATATTTCAGCATATCCCTAATTTTAGAATCTTTAAGTAATTCATTAATGGTTGATTCTCTAAATCCAAAAAATGTTTTATACTCTTCAACTAGATAATTAAGATCTTCTGCTTCTAAGTCCACGGTTGATTGAAAAATTACCTTCCTCTCAGGATGGGCTTTCATAAAATTCTTAGCTCCAACTCCAACTTTTCCCCAAATCTTTTTCTCAACAAGATCAATAAAATTAAATGAATCTGTAGGAATATTTACAACAGTTATAGGACCGCTAACATCTTTATATTTTGAAATAGCTTTTTCATTATCCGTTAGCACTAAAATAGGGATTTTAATATTCTCATATTCTCGAACATTACTAATATCATCAGTTATTATTAGATCAATCTGTCCTTTTTCAATCTCTCTTAAAACTTTTTCTTTATTATCTCCTGTAGAAATATAATAGTCTTTGTCTTCTACTCCTTGCAAAATATCCGCATAATTCCGCTTCTCAAACATCATTTGTTCTTTCGATAATATAAATAGCACCTTAGACTTCTCTAAGCTTTTTTCACCGTTGATATCCATCGCTTTTCCTCGCAAAACACTAGAAGCTGATGAGTTTCTCTGATACTGTGCGCCATTTTCCTGCTCAACCTTCTCTATTTTCTTTTTAATAGCCTCAATAATACTTTTTTGACTGTATTTATCTTTTCGAGCTTCTGATAATTCTTCTGCAGTTAAATAAACTCTTGCAATCTCCTGATCTTTATAAATACTATCAACGTAAAGCTCTCCTTTTCTCTCCTTGCGCTCAGTACTATAATCAACATAAAAAACAACATCACCTGACACCTTTGCTCCTACTGCTTTTAAAAGCTTCCTTCCTTTTTTAGGAACAAACTTAACTCCGTTATCCTGGAATATTTCATCTTTCTCCAATAAAAATTTCACTGATTCATCAAATAAATTTGCAACTGTAAGCTCTAAACCTTTTTCACGTATTCTTTCATCAACAATAGCACGGCCTTGAGAAAGAAACCTTTGCCTAGTCTTTTCAAGCACTTTCTCTAACATGTCACTAAGATCTGACTGATCTTTAGGAAAAAAATTAAAAGCTTCCTCAATACTTACTTCTGCCATTGCATCAATTATTGTTCCCATATTTATCGGGTCAATATTTGTTATCTTATATTTTTCATTTCCTAAATTTGTAACTAAAAAATTATCCGCAGTCCTCTTTCCTTCATCACCGGGTCTATCAGCTATTCTTCTAATAACAGGCTCAAACTTTCCCGGTTGAACCTCCTTCATTGTTACTACAAAACCTTCTTTTCCAAGATCATCAATCCTTTGTAAAATATCATACTGACGTCTATTTAAATCATCTGGAACCTT
>JAOZRJ010000282.1 GCA_029931885.1 Candidatus Omnitrophota bacterium
CAAATATATGGCGAGTGCCTTTCAGGGCGGTTAAGTTAGATTTTTTCTTCATTTCCACAAAGAAAAAATCCCCTTGTCGTTTAACCTTACGGCCATTTTTTGCGGCCCTTTTGACTTCTGCTGGAGTGAGATAGTCTATGGCATCTGATATCGTTTCTTTTGAGCATGGAACTCGGTCCACAGAAAGATGAACTTTGTTGTATTTTTCGATTGTTTTTTGGATCAAGAAGCATCCCTGGGTAGTGTAAGGGTAGGCCTGCCCGGTGATCCAGTCGATTGATGTTACTTTAAGCAAGATGGTGTTCCCGTCGTTTTCCAGGATAGTTGTTTCTGCACGGACATGATGCTTATGAGATTTATACGGGGTAAAATCATATAGTGTGATGCGGTTGTTTTCGTCGATTTTAAATCCATCTGTCGGGTCGATTGTTCTGTAATGCAATGTTTTTTCGTC
Source organism: Candidatus Omnitrophota bacterium (assembly GCA_029931885.1). The sequence goes on from JAOZRJ010000282.1 coordinate 455, forward strand.
CCATTTGATTTCGATCATTTTTATTCTCCTTTTATTTATGGTTATTTGTTTCCTATGGTTATTACTATTGCAGTATCTATGCCACATTTATAAAATCTATAAAAAAACTCTACATCCCTTTACCGGCGAGGCTTTACAAGGTTTTCCAGCTATACAAAAGTTGTATTGTGCTTGCTTTATTTACAAATATTGTCACGCTATTTCTTTAAAATGGCCGAGAGGCAAGGTAGACGGTGGGTTTAGTCAGTGACATTTTTTGGCAAAAGTTGACGTTTTTTGGTAAAAAACTTTTCCAAAGAATATAAATACAAGCCTTTCAAATATGGTATAAACTTATCGTATTACCATAGTCAAAAAAAAACATTCAATAAAAACAGACACTTTCAAATACGGCAATACGATTTTTTTTTCTTACCGTATTACCGTATTACCCCACAAACCAAACCAATGGACTTGACAATATATTGGCAAACGATTTAAACTATAGGCAGAAGAAAAGGGGCGCTGTTTGTACGAAAAGAAAAATGGGTCCTTCTGAAGATATTCTCTAACACGGTTACGAGCAGCTCGATAAATTCGTAGTTTGAGCCTTTGGGAGCGAGTTAAGGCTAACACATAAGGAATCAGAAAATAATCGATAAAACACTGTCACAAGCAGCATACGCAAGGCACCGGGGGATATCCATGGCCAGAGTGTCAAACCTGATTAAACTCGGGAAGATACCCAAATCTTGCTATGAAACCCAGGCGAATGGTAGGCGCCTTATTGACGTCGCTCAGGCAGATCAAGCTTTGCTGGAAAATCTTGACCAGATTCGCAATCCTCATTCCCAGAAAAATCCCCAACAACCAACAGAAGGTATTGGGGGTATGAGCATGGCCGACGCTCAAAAGCTACAAGCAAAACTGAAAGCGGCTTTGTTAAAATTGGATTACGATGAAAGGGTCGGGGCGCTTGTTTCAGCCAGCCAGGTCGAGAAAGATTTTTTTAATGTGGCCAGGCTGGTTAGGGATGCAATTTTAAACATACCAGACCGGATCAGCGCGGAGCTTGCCAGCATTACAGACGTCCATGTGATTTCGGAAAAGTTAACCGCAGAATTAACCGTAGCTTTGGAGGAATTGAGCAATGGAAAATGACTTT
>JAOZRJ010000006.1 GCA_029931885.1 Candidatus Omnitrophota bacterium
TTTTATTCCTCGAAGCGAACAGTCTAGCAAAGAAGAGTTTCGTCAGGGAGATCGCATTAGAGCGTATGTTTTGGAGGTTCGTCGTGAAAGCAAGGGCCCACAAATCGTTTTGTCTAGGTCACATCCAAATTTTGTAAAAAGGCTTTTTGAGTTGGAAGTGCCAGAAATTTATGATGGGATTGTTGAAATTAAAGCGATTGCCCGTGATCCCGGAGAGCGCACAAAGATTGCTGTTTATTCAAGAGAAGAAAAAGTTGATTGTGTCGGTGCATGTGTTGGAATGAGGGGGTCGCGAGTAAAAGGTATTGTAACTGAGCTTCATGGAGAGAAAATTGATATTGTTCGTTATTCTGAAGATAGGCGAACTTATATTCAGACAGCGTTGTCTCCTGCAGAAATCTTAGAAATGCATTTAACTCCGGAAGAAAAAAGAGCTGATGTTGTTGTTCCAGATGATCAGCTTGCTATTGCCATTGGAAAACATGGGCAGAATATTCGTTTGGCTGGGCAGCTTATGGGTTGGCAGCTTGAAGTTTTTTCTGAGGAGCAATGGAAGACACATTCCGAAAAATTACCAGAAAAAGCTACAGAATCCATTGTTCGTCATGTAGGACCATCGATTGCTGATCTAAGTGGCGTTGGAGACAAATTAATTGCTATTCTTTCAGAAAAAGGAATTTCGTCAATAGATAAGATTGCTAAGAGTTCGATTGGGGAGCTTTCGCAAATTAAAGGACTCGGTAAAATAAAAGCAGAAAAAATGATTAAAGAAGCTAAAAAAATTATTAAACAACAAAAGAAAAAAAAGGATAGTGAATAATTATTATGCGTGTATCAGACCTAGCTAAACAATATAGTGTTTCGAGTCAGGATGTTTTAAGTGAATTAAAATCCTTAAAGCTTAAGGCAAAAGATAGCAAGCAAGAGCTTAGTTCTGCTGCGATTGCAGTTGTTAAGCGTGCGCTTGAAAAAAAAGGGAAGAAGTTTGTCCCAGTAAAAGAAGAGCCGGTAAAGACAAAAAGTGAGGCTAAAAGTGTTTTAAAGCCGAAGAGTAAGAAAATAAAAGAGGAAAAAGATGTAAAAGTTAAAAAAGAAAAGAAAACAAAGGTTGTTAAGGTTGACAAGACAAAGACAGTTAAAAAGAGCGTCAAAAAGGTTGCTGCGAAAAAACCTTTAAAGAAAGAAAATGCTGTTGTTTCCGTTAAAAAGAGTGTTTCCAAGAAAACAAAAGAAAAAGTAGTTGATAAGAAGAAAACAAAACTTTCTGAGGAACCAGAAAAGAAGCCTAGTGTGCAGACAGTTAAGGATCCGGAAGTTAAGAAGGTTGAGCCGACTGTTGTAGAAAAGAAAGAAATTCCTCCGGTAGTTCAGAGAATTATGAGGCCCTCAGGACAGCGACATAATTTTTTTAGAGGACATAGGCCGCGACGTGGACGTAAGTCATTTTCACGAGCTGCTGTAAAGCCTGATCTTGGAGAGCCAGTGGTTATTGAAGGACCTACAAAAGAGATAGAGATTGATTTTCCAATTAATGTTAAAGATCTCTCGCTTAAGATACAGCAGAAAACAAGTATTATTTTGAAGGCTTTGATGCAAAAAGGAATTTTTGCAACGATTAATCAAGGGCTTAGTGAAGAAATTATAGATAAGGTATTAACAGATTTAAATTTTTCGTATACAAAAGCTAAAACTCAAGAAGAGCAGCTTGTGCAATTTCATGAGCAAGAGGATCCCTCTCTGTTGAGCGCGCGTCCTCCAGTTGTTACTTTTATGGGGCATGTTGATCATGGAAAGACATCGTTGCTTGACCAGGTGCGAAAAAGTAATGTTACAGATAAAGAACATGGAGGAATCACTCAGCATATGGCTGCGTATTCTGTCAAAACTCCTCGTGGTGTTATAGCATTTTTGGATACTCCTGGCCATGCTGCATTTACTTCTATGAGAGCTCGTGGAGCGCATATTACAGATTTAGTTATTCTTGTTGTTGCTGCTGATGATGGTGTTATGCCTCAAACAGAAGAAGCGATTGATCATGCTCGAGCTGCTGATGTTCCTATAGTTGTTGCAATCAATAAGATTGATAAAAAGAATGCAGATATTGATAAGGTTAAGAAGCAGCTTTCTGAAAAAGGATTAGCTTCTGAAGATTGGGGAGGAAAGACAGTTGTTGTTGGAGTTTCGGCAATAACAGGAGAAGGCATTGAATCTCTTTTGGAAATGATTCTTTTAGAATCAGAACTCTTAGAACTTAAAGCTAATCATAATAAACCTGCTTCTGGTATCGTAGTTGAAGCGCATTTAAGCCATGGAAAAGGATCAGTGGCGTCAGTTATTGTTCAGAGTGGAACGTTAAAAGATGGTGATATGATTGTTGCCGGACCGCATTTCGGAAAAATTAAAGCGATGTTTGATGATCATAAAAAACTCGTTAAGGTGGCTTCTCCGGCAACACCTGTTGAAGTTTTAGGATTATCAGGTGTTCCAGAGGCTGGAGAAATATTTTATGTTGTTGGTGATGAAAAACAAGCAAAAGAAATCGCTCAGAAACGGTTAGAGCAAGCTAAGGATAAAAGATTGCATGCGGCACAGAAAATTACTTTAGAGGATTTATATTCACAGATTCAAGAAGGCAAAGTTAAAGATCTTAATATTATAGTGAAAGCTGATGTGCAGGGGTCTTTAGAGGCGTTAAAAGAATCTTTTACTAACATGTCAACACAGGAAGTGCAAATTAAGTTTATTCATACAGGCATTGGAAACATTACGGCTGCAGATGTTATTTTAGCAGGAGTTTCTAACGCTATTATTGTTGGGTTTCATGTTGATACTGATGTAAAAGCAAAAGAAGAACTTGAGAAACAGGTAATTGATGTGAGAACTTATCGTATTATTTATGACGCTGTTGATGATATTCGAAAAGCTCTTTCCGGGCTTTTAGCGCCAAGAATAAAGAAGAATTTTGTGGGGCGTGTAGAGATTAGACAAGTCCTTCGTTTAACAAAGTCAGGCATTATCGCAGGAAGTTTTGTTCAAAAAGGAAAAATTACGCGTAAATCTAAGATATCTCTTCTTCGAAATGGAGAAGAAGTTTTCTCAGGTGAAATAGAATCATTAAAACGTTTTAAAGATGATGTTAGGGAAGTTAGAGAGGGATTTGAATGTGGTATTAGCATTAAGGGTTATGATGAGCTTCAGGCTGGAGATATTATTGAAGCGTATGAATTAGAAGAGATAAAACGCGAATTATAAAAGAAATAAGGAAAGCTATGAGCAAAAAAGTAATTTTTAGCGGTATGAGGCCTACTGGAAAGCTTCATTTAGGGCATCTAGTTGGAGCGCTTCATAATTGGTCTGATCTTCAAAAAAAATATCGATGTGTTTTTGGCATTGTTGATTGGCATGCGTTAATGGGTGAATATGAAAATAGCCAGACTATTAAGGAGGATATTCTGGATATGGCTATTGATTGGATGGCCTGCGGTATTGATCCAAAAGAATCAATTATTTTTGTTCAATCTCAAGTGCCTGAACATCTAGAGCTTCAAATGTTTTTTTCATGTTTTACTCCTTTAGGCTGGCTCGAGCGTAATCCTACATATAAAGAGCAATTAAGAGAAATAAAAACACGTGATTTGCATACTTATGGATTTTTAGGTTATCCGGTTTTGCAGGCTGCTGATATCTTGCTTTATAAAGCCCAGGCTGTTCCTATCGGATAAGAACAGTTGCGTGAAATTAAAACACGCGATCTTCAGACGTATGGCTTTCTCGGCTATCCCGTCTTACAGGCCGCCGACATTATGCTCTATAGAGCTAATGCTGTACCTATTGGAGAAGATCAGCTTCCGCATATTGAGCTGACAAGGGAGATTGGACGTCGATTTAATCATTTATATAAAACAAATATTTTTGCTGACTGCAAGGCCATATTGACACAAACTCCTCGTCTTTTGGGCATTGATGGGAGGAAAATGAGTAAAAGCTATAACAATGCCATTAATCTTTCAGATTCGCAAGCTGTTGTTGAGAAAAAGACTCAGAGCATGATTACAGATCCTAAACGTATAAGATTGAGCGACCCTGGTCGTCCGGATGTTTGTAATGTTTTTAGTTATTATAAAGTTTTTGCATCAGAAAAAGAAAAAGAGGTTTGTGCTTGGTGTAAAAAGGCTGAACGTGGATGCACTGAATGTAAAAAGATTTTGTCTCAGGAAATTCTAAAAACATTAGCTCCTATTCAGGAAAAAAGAGATCAATTTGTGAATGATAAATCAAAAGTAGTTGAGATTTTAAATGAGGGAGCAAAAGCTGCAAGGGCTATTGCAGGGCAAACTATGTCAGAAGTCAGAGAAAAGGTTTTTGGAAAATAATGGATTATAAAATTAAGTTAGATGTCTTTGAAGGACCGCTAGATCTTCTTTTGTATTTGATCAAAAGAGATGAACTTAATATTTATGATATTCCTATTTCTAAGATTACAGAACAATATCTTGATTATCTCGACATGATGAAGCTTCTCGATTTGGATGTTGTTGGAGATTTCTTGGTTATGGCTGCAACCTTGATGCAGATAAAGTCAAAGATGCTTCTTCCTCCGGATCCTACGGAAGAAGACCAAGAGGAAGAAGATCCTAGAGAAGAATTAGTTAAGCGATTGATGGAGTACAAAAAGTTTAAGGAAGCTGCAGAAGATTTGAATAATAAATCTTTGGTGCGTCAGGATTTCTTCGCACGTGTTGTTGATCAAGAAAAAGTACAGGAACTTAAAGATGATGCAACAGAGGTTTACTTTGAGGCAAATCTTTTTGATCTTATTTCGGCTTTAGCAAGTGCGTTAAAGAATGTCCCTAAAGATGTTTTTTATCAAGTCATTAAAGAAGAGTTTACTGTTGAGCAGAAAATTCATGATATTTTACACATATTTTTACGAGAGACAAAAGTATTTTTGATGGAATTGTTTAGCAGGGCAAGAAGCAAAGAAGAAATTATTGTTACTTTTATGGCGATTTTGGAGTTGATTCGATTAAGAGAAGTTATCACTGTGCAGAAAGGATTATTTGGCGAGATTGAGGTTGTTCGAAATAAGGAAAATATTTCGGTTCATGAAAATCAAGAAAATAGGGAAGCTGATTAGTTTTTGAATGAATCTGAGCAAGAATCTGTTTCGGCGAATGATGAACCTATTGTCGACGATAACCAAGATATTTCAGCATAGGATTTTTTATGGATGAAGAAAGAAGAAAGCTTGTATTAAGTAGTGAGACAGAAGAAGATGCTATTGTTAGTCTATCTTTGCGTCCTTCAAAGATAGATGATTTTGTCGGGCAAAAAGATTTAGTAGAAAATCTCCGAGTTTCAATACAAGCGGCCAAACAACGTAATGAACCTATTGAACATATGTTATTTTCCGGGCCTCCTGGCCTAGGAAAGACTACTCTCGCGTATATCATCGCACATGAAATGAGTACTCGTATTACAGTTACTTCTGGTCCTGCCATTGATCGTGCTGGTGATTTTATTGGAATCTTAACGAACCTAGAAGAAGGGGATGTGTTATTTATTGATGAGATTCATCGATTATCAAAACCAGTTGAAGAATTTTTGTATCCGGCTATGGAAAATTTTCAGATTGATTTTATTGTCGATAAGGGGCCTTACGCAAAAACGATTAAGTTTAATTTAAAACCATTTACGCTTATAGGCGCGACAACGCGTAGTGGCCTTTTGGCTTCTCCTTTGCGGGATCGTTTTGGCATATTTCACCATTTGGATTTTTATGATACTTCTGATCTATCCTCGATTATTATGAATTCTTCTAAGAAATTAGGACTTAAGATTGATCAAGAGGCAGCGAGCGAAATCTCTAAAAGATCGCGTGGCACACCTCGGATTGCTAATCGCCTTTTAAGGCGAGTGCGTGATTATGCTCAGGTTAAAACAGAATCCGGAGAGATTTCGAGTGATATCGTAAAGAAAGCTATGGCAACCTTAGGAATTGATGAAGAAGGTCTTAATAATTCTGACCGAAAGCTTTTATCTGTGATTATGGAGCATTATAAAGGGGGACCAGTCGGAGTTGAAGCTATTGCCGCTACATTAAATGAAGAAGTCGATACTATTATTGATGTCGTTGAGCCTTTTTTATTAAAGAAAGGATTCTTGAGGCGAACACAACGCGGAAGAGAGCTTACCGAGAAAGCATTAAAGCATTTAGGGTCTTCTAATTTGCAGAAGAATGATAGTCAAAATCAACTCTTTTAAGAAATCTCTTTTAATATAAAATTATATGTTTTGGCTAGGAAAAATTTTAATCTTCGCTGGATTAACCTTAACCGTTATTGGCGGAGTTTTTATGTTGTCCGACAAGATTTCGTGGATTGGTCGCTTGCCAGGTGATATTTTAATTAAAAAGGAAAATATGACGTTTTATTTTCCTTTGATGACCTCGTTAATTTTAAGCTTGATATTTTCGGTTATTTTATTTTTATTTGGAAAGAAATAGTATGAAAAAGTTAATTATTATTCTTTTTATTTTATGTTTTTCTACTGGATGTAGTCTTTCTGGGTCATTACTTAGAAAGATGCCAGAATCGCCAGAAGTTATTCGTGTTTTGCTTCTAAGAGATGTTGACAGGTTTGACTTACAAGTTAAAAGTAGATCGCGTATTTTGAGCTTTTCAGATAATCAAGAAATTGGAGAAATTAATTCTTTTAGCCGCTTAACTATTTATGCCAATGAAAACGGAATTCAGATTGAAAAGAATTATTATCCATTTGATCGTTTAAAGATTATTCCTCAAAGAGATGGGACGCTTTTTATTAATGGCCGATCTTTCCGTGGAGAAATAGAGATTATTAAAGAGAAAGAAAATCTTTTAATGGTTATTAATAGTCTTGGACTTGAGAAATATATCAAAGGTGTCTTACGGCGAGAGATTTCTGATCGTTGGCCGTTAGAAGTTATTAAAGCTCAAGCAGTTGCAGCGCGAACATATGCCTTGTATTCAAAAGAAGAGAGAAAAGGGAAGTTGTTTGATGTGAGGAGAGACATTTATTCACAAGTGTATGGTGGTCGTATGTCAGAGCGATATCGTACAAATCTTGGTGTGGATCGAACGCGAGGGCAAGTATTAGTGTATCAGAAAAAATATTTGCCGGCCTATTATCATGCTACTTGTGCAGGGCATACAGAGAATGTGGCAAATCTTTGGGGAAATAAGATTTTACCATTAAGAGGAGTTGAATGTTCTTTTTGTAAGAGATCTCCTCATTATTCTTGGAAAAGGAACTTGAGATTAAAGAACATTCAAGAGAAATTAAATGCGAATGGTTATAATCTTTCGCTTATAAAAGAGATTCAGGTTTTAAAGAGAAATAAAAGTAATCGAATTGAGATTTTAAAGATTATTATGCGCAATGGGAAGGAAATAGAAATTTCTGGAAAAGATTTTCGGCAGATCATAGGACCAAATGTTATTAAAAGCAATAATTATTTTATTGAAATGAAGGGTTATTATGTTGATTTTATAGGAAAAGGATGGGGTCATGGTGTTGGATTGTGTCAATGGGGAGCGAATTTTATGTCTCGAGAAGGATATAGGCATGATCAAATTCTTAAATATTATTATCCGGGTGCACACATTATTGATTGTTATAATGGTGTTGAAATAAAATGAAATTAGCTGATTTTGATTATAATCTTCATGAATCTTTAATAGCTCAATATCCATTAAAAAAACGTGATCAGGCACGGTTAATGGTAATTGATCGAAAGACAAAGCAAATATTTCATGATTGCTTTTCTAGGATTTCAGAATATCTTCCGGAAAAAAGTGTTTTGGTCTTAAACGATAGCAAGGTTATTCCAGCAAGACTTTTTGGCACAAAAGAGCAAGGAGGCCGAAAGGTGGAAGTTTTTTTATTAAAAAAACTTTCTGATGGATATTCGTATGAAGCGTTGATAAAACCGTTACGCAAAATTAAAGATGGAGAAAAGATTTATTTCTTCGAGAAAAGTTTGTATGCGGTCCTTCAAGATAGACAGAAGATGATTGTAAGATTTAATAGAAAAGATATCATGCAATATTTGTCTAAAATAGGTCATGTACCCTTGCCGCCTTATATTAAAAGGATGGATAAAAAGTCTGATAGAAAAGACTACCAAACCGTTTATGCAAAAAAAGAAGGCTCTGTTGCGGCTCCTACGGCAGGATTGCATTTTACAAAATCAGTTTTAAACGGACTTAAAAGAGCAAAACATAAAATTAAAAAGACAACATTGCATGTTAATTATGGAACCTTTCGTCCCGTTGAAGAAGAAGATATTGTTAGCCATAAAATGCATAAAGAAGATTATTCTATGACTAAAAAAACATGGAATACGCTTGAGAAAGAAAAGAGAAATAATAAAAAGATTGTTGCAGTTGGAACAACAAGCTGTCGCGTTTTAGAGACTATTGCCAAAAAGAAAGAGCTTAAAGGTGCATCAGATCTTTTTATTTATCCAGGCTTTAAGTTTCGCGTAGTCGACGCATTATTAACAAATTTTCATCTTCCAAAAAGTACGCTTCTCATGCTTGTTTGCGGATTTGCTACTAGAGATTTGGTTATGAAGGCTTATAGAATCGCCATTGAAAAGAAATATCGGTTTTATAGTTATGGCGATTGCATGTTAATTCTTTAGGAGAAAAATATGTTTTTTGTTGAAAATAATGACCAAGGTACAAAAGCAAGAAACGGATTGTTAAAAACTGGGCATGGAGACATCCAAACGCCGTTTTTTATGCCGGTTGGAACAAAAGCGACGGTTAAGGCCCTTTCTCATGAAGATTTGATTAGAACAGGGGCACAAATTATTTTATCAAATACTTATCATCTTTTTTTAAGACCTGGTATGGATATTATTAAGAACGCAGGCGGGCTGCATCGATTTATGAGTTGGAATAAACCTATTTTAACTGATAGTGGCGGTTATCAAGTTTTTAGTCTTTCGCAATTTCGGAAGATTACGAATGAAGGAGTAAAATTTCAATCGTATATTGATGGAACAACACATTTTTTGACACCTGAAGATGTTATTTCGATTCAAGGAATTCTTGGTTCTGACATTATGATGCCCTTGGATGAATGTTCGCCGTATCCCTGCACAGAAAAACAGGCAAAAAAAGCGGTTGAACGCACTACTCTTTGGGCAAAGCGATCCCGCGAATATTTTTTATCCAGCCCTCTAAAAGAAAAACATCTTTTGTTTGGCATTGTCCAAGGTTCAAACTATAAGCATTATCGTGAGCAATCCGCAAAAGATATTATAGATATTGGATTCGATGGATATGCTATTGGCGGGGTTAGTGTCGGAGAGCCGGTAGAATTTATTTTTCAGGCCGTTGATCAAGTCGTGCCTTTTTTACCCAAAGAAAAACCACGCTATGTCATGGGAATCGGAATGCCAGATCAAATTGTAAAAGCGGTTGGACAAGGTATTGATATGTTTGATACATGCATTCCGACACGCTATGGGCGTAACGGCTCTGCATTTACAAGTAAAGGACGCCTTATTGTACGTAACGGTGCATATTCGAGTGATTTGCGTCCTCTGGACGAGAACTGTGATTGTTTTGTCTGTCAAACGTATTCCCGAAGCTACATTAGACATTTATACAATATGAATGAGATCACAGGGCTTTATCTTATTTCGTATCACAATATGCATTTTTATATAAACATGATGCGTAACATAAGACAGGCTATTAGAGATAATCGATATCAGGACTTTCAAAAGGAGTTTTTATCATGTTACGGCTCGACGTTATAACCATTTTTCCAGAAATCTTTAATCCTATTGTTAATGAATCAATCATTAAGCGTGCGCAGCAAAAAAAGAAGGTGAAGATTGAAGTGCATAATTTGAGAGATTATACCGCTAATAAGCATTTAAAGGTTGATGATCGTCCATTTGGAGGAGGGCCGGGAATGGTTATGCAGCCAGAACCGATTTTTAATGCTGTCAAAAAGGTTAAAGGTCGAAGAAAAGCAAAGGTTTTATTGATGACTCCAGCTGGAAAAACATTTACGCAAAAAATAGCAAAAAATCTTTCAAAAGAAAAAAATCTTATTATACTTTGTGGACATTATGAGGGCATTGATGCGCGTGTTGAAAAGCACTTGATTGATCAATCTATTTCTATTGGGGATTATGTTTTAACTGGAGGAGAAGTTCCTGCGATGGTTTTAATTGATTGCGTTACAAGGCTTATTCCTGGGGTTTTAGGAAAGAGCGAATCCTTGCTTGATGAGTCATTTGAGCATAATTTATTAGAATATCCGCAATATACACGTCCTGCAAATTTTAATGGCATGAGAGTCCCAAATGTGCTATTATCTGGAAATCATCAGGACATAAAAAATTGGCGTAAGCGTCAATCTTTTCTAAAAACTAAGAAAAATCGTCCAGATTTATTAAAATAAAGAAAACATTATGTTGTTTTAAGGGGGTTAAGATGGTATCAGATATTGGAGCTACAATTAAGAAAATTGAAGATAAGTACCGAAAAGAATTGCCTGATTTTAAAGTTGGCGATACTGTTAAGATGATGGTTAAAGTTGCTGAAGGAGACAAGGTTCGTCTTCATCCTTTTGAAGGAACCGTCATCAGAAAAACAGGCCGTGGCCTTAGGGGAACTTTTACGCTAAGAAAACTTTCCTTCGGCGAAGGGGTGGAAAGAACGTTTCCTTTGTGTTCTCCGATGATTGAAAGTTTAAAGGTTGTTCAGGCAGGTGTCAAGAAACGATCCAAGCTTTATTATCTACGAGGTCGTATTGGTAAGCGTGCAAAGATAGAAAAAGAAAAATAATATTAGAAAATATTCTGAATCAAAGAAGTAACTAGTTGCTTACCTTTCATGTTATCTCACGAACGTATAGCCATACAAGAAGGATTCCAGATAGTTGTAGGAATTGATGAAGCAGGACGCGGTCCTTTGGCCGGACCTGTAGTTGCTGCAGCAGTTTCGCTTAAAAATTCTGAATTTAATTCGCGTATTAGAGATTCAAAGAAAATGACGGCAAAACAACGTCAAGTTGCTTGTCAGGAGATTCTTGAAAAAAGTTATGTGGGTGTAGGATTTGGAGATCATAAACTCATTGATGACATTAATATTCTAAAAGCTACGTTTTTTGCAATGAATGCAGCTGTTAAAGATCTTGTCTCAAAGTTGCCGCAAATAGAAGAAGGAGAAGGTTCCGGTAAAAGGATTTGCCTTTTAGTCGACGGGAATTTATTTCAGACAGATCTTCCTTTTAGATATAAGACAATTGTTAAGGGAGATAGTTTAAGTTTATCTATCGCCTGTGCATCTATTATCGCAAAAGTGACTCGTGACAATCTTATGGAAGAATACGATAGAACGTTTCCGGAGTATGGATTTAAGTCGCATAAAGGATATCCAACGTTAATTCATAAGGCGAAGATAAAAGAATTCGGACTTTCTTCAATTCATCGAAAAACTTTTAAATATTGGTGATAATGACTTCCAAAAAGAATGAAGTTGGTAAGCAGGGAGAGCAGTTGGCTGCCGTTTTTCTTAAAAAAAACGGATATAAAGTCTTGGAGTATAATTATCGTAATCGTTTAGGCGAGATAGATATAATTGCAAAAGATGGGGATTTTATTTGTTTTATTGAGGTCAAAACAAGACTAAGTAATCATCAAGGAACTCCGCTGGAAGCTATTACTACTCAAAAGCAAAAAAAGATTTCTCAAGTAGCCTTATCATATTTAAAGCAAAAGCATTTGATTGATCAATATGCCAGATTTGATGTTGTTTCGGTTGAAAAAACTCCAGATGGAAAAGAGAAGATTGATGTTTTAAAGGATGCCTTTGCATTATCAGAGCCTTATTCTTATTAATAAGTATATAATAAGAAAATAAAGAAGATAATTGCAAAAGCATAAAAATTACGTTAAGATAAGGCACATTTAAAAGAAAAGAGTTTTCGCATTATCTTCAACATCTGCGTTCTAAGTATAAGCCGTAAAACACTTTAAGATGCAACAATATAAAAATCAAACATTATCGAAATATTTGGATTGTCTTTCATCTAAGGATCCTGTTCCTGGGGGAGGATCTGCTGCAGCGTTAGTTGCTGCAACAGGTACAAGTCTTGTATCCATGGTTGCTAGGTATTCTTTAGGGCGTAAGCAGCCAAAAGCCGTCGAGAATCGCATTAAAAGCATTCTTTTAAGAAGCGAAAAAATGCGAAAACGTCTCTTGGTTTTAGTTGATTTGGACGCGAAAGTTTATCTTAAGGTTGTTCAGACTCGTAAGGCTGATGAGAAAAAGAAAGTAAGAGCTTTAAAGGAAGCGCAAAAAGTTCCTTTAGAAGTAGCACGGCTGTCTAAGGTTGCAATTAATTTAACACCTTTTTTGGTAAAAAAAGGTAATCCTTATTTATTAAGCGATATTAAATGTGCAGTTGAGATGCTTTTATCGGCATTTAAATCTGCTATGGCAAATGTAGAAGCTAATCAATAAAACATTTAGAAGGTTTCTTAATGAGCGCAAAATTACTTGATGGAAAACTTTTAGCAAGAAGCATTACAGAATCTTTAAAAAAAGAAGTTTCTCATCTTAAAGTTAAAACAGGGCATGTTCCTGTTATGGTTAATATTATGATTGGAGAAAATCATGCCGCTTGCGCTTATGCAAAATCTCAGCAAAAAGTTGCAAAAGATATCGGCATTGACTATCGACTTGATGTTCTGAAAGAAAATATTATGCAGGACGATTTGATTCAGCATGTTCGATTATTAAATGGTGATAAAAATGTTAACGGCATCATGGTTCATAAGCCGATTCCTGAAGAAATTGATTATTATATTGTTGCAAATTATATTGATGCAGCTAAGGATTTAGAGGGAGTTAACATTGTCAATATTGGTAAAATGCTTTTAGGTGAAACGAGTTTAATTCCGTGCACGCCTGCGGCTGTTATGGCTCATATTAAATCAACAAAGGTTGATTTGCGCGGAAAAGAGGTTGTTGTTATTGGGCATAGTGAAATTGTCGGAAAGCCACTTAGCCTTCTTTTACTTGAAGAAATGGCAACTGTTACTGTGTGTCATATTGCTACAAGTGAAGCGGGAAGACTCGTTGAGCACGTTAACAGAGCTGATGTTTTGATTGTTGCAGTTGGAAAGGCTGAGTTGATTCAAGGAGCGTGGATTAAGGAAGGTGCTATTGTTATTGATGTAGGGATTAATTTTAAAGGAACAAAGATGGTCGGAGATGTTCAATTCGATGTTGCTTGTAAGAAGGCCTCGTTTATTACGCCTGTCCCCGGTGGCGTTGGACCTGTGACCGTTGTTATGTTAATGAAAAATGCTATTGAAGCATTTAAAATGCAATCTTTAAGGAATCGCTAAGAATTATGAAAAAAATCGCAATTGTTGGAAATTCTCCGATAAGCATTGGAGCAATAGAAGAAATTAGAAAAACAGATCAGGAAAGCGAGATCACTCTTTTTTGCCAAGAAGGAGTTTTGCCTTATAATCGAGATGCGCTAGGTGATTTTTTAGGTAAGGAAATTTCACAAGATGATTTGCGTTGTAAAGCGCAAGATTTTTTTGATTCTAATCGTATTAATCTTATTTTAGATAAAAAGATTGCCAGAATTCATCCAAAAAGAAAACGGCTTGTTTCTGAAAACAAAGAGCAATTTCCTTATGATACGCTTTTTATTGAAGAATCTTTTGCGGATAAATCTGAGGAATTAAAGGGTAGCAATAAAGAAGGCGTCTTTTTTATGCAAACTTTACAGAATATTCAAGAAGTTTCTGATGCGGCACCTTTAACAGATGTGATTATTGTTCAGCTCACTGATATTTCTATGTTAAGGATTGCATGCGCTTTACGTAAGCTAGATAAAGAAATTGTTCTTGTTAGCTCTACGGATGGTTTGCTATTGGAAAATATTAATAAAGATGTATCAGATTTTCTAATTGAGCATCTGAAAGAAAACGGTATACGAATTGTCTTAAATAATGAAATTGTTGAAATCTTAGGAGACGCGCAGGTGAAAGCAATACGTCTAAAGACAGGAAAAGTTTTGGAAAGTCAGTTAGTTGTCTTAGGTGGAGCAAAAAATGAAACTCCGCTCTTTCCTTTTGAAAATTTTGATTTACAAAAAACAGATTTTTACACAAAGACTGAAGATATTTTTATGATTGAGGATATTAAAAAGATTCAGATTGCTAATAGTGCTCAGGACTTGGTTCTTCTTGAACAAGGCAAGATTATTGGCGCAGCCATGATTGATGTTCCTAGGCTATATGAAAATCCTTTTAGCGAAATTTGTTTTAAGCTTTTTGATCTTTCTGTTTATTTTGTAGGCCAGACGAAATCCCAAAAAAATATAACTGAGTATGTGTGCATCGATCGAAGCAAGAAAACTTATAAAAAGTTTCTTTTATCAGAATCCTGCACTTGCGGGGCTATTCTACTGAATTGTCAGGAAGATCAAGAAAAGGCGGTTGATTTTATTAAAAATAAATTAGGTATTGCCGAGGTTCAGGCGAACCTTTTTAAAGTTAGGCAAGAGGATTGTATAAGGCAACCAGATTTTTGTGATGATACTTTATCTCAAGAGTTAAAAGATGTTTCGGTTTCTGATAAGCCAAAAGAGGGTTTAGGTGCAGAACCGAGCCAAGATTCTCGAGATTTTATCAATAATTCTGAAAATAATGCTTCTATTGAAGGCCATTAAAAAGACTTGTCAAAACAAGGAGAATATATTATTCTAATATTGAAGAAAACATCTACCATGAGAACCTTTTCCCTAGTTTTTATCTTGTTGCTTTTTCCTATTATTTTTCAATGTCCTGTGTTGGCCGAGGTCAATGACAGGGTTGAAATGTATCGCAATAAAGGGTTTGAAGCTCAGCAGGAGGGTTTCTTTAAGAAAGCCTTAAAGTATTATCATCAAGCGCTGGAAGAAGATTCTTTAGATCCAGATATTTATAATGATATTGGTGTTGTACGTGAGAGAGAAGGCAATTTTTATGAAGCAAAAAGAAATTATTTTCGCGCTATTGAACTTGACGATGAATATCTTCCGGCTTATTCAAATTTAGCTTATTTATATAAGCGTCAGGGTGATTTCATTACGGCTATTCAATATTTTAAGAAACGTATGAAATTAGGGGGACCATCTGATCCGTGGACAGAAGAAGCCGGAATGGAATTGAGAGAATTGAGTCAGATTTCTCCTGAGCTTAAAAAGTGGGTTATGGATTTTGATGCTCAAGTGTTAGAAAAAGAAGTAACCCAAATTAATTTGGCGATTAGGGATCAGCAAAAGAAAGATTTTAGCGAACAGGTTTCGCAGGCCAAGAGGTATCTTAATCAATCTCAGATATATGAACAACAGGGGTTTTATGACAACGCGTTAGCTGAATACGATAAGGCGTTGGCATTAACTTCTGGGAATCCTAATTTGATGAAGCATCGAGAAAATCTTGTTCTAAAAGTAAAGACGAAGAACATTAAAAAGCAGGCTGATGTGGTTTTAGAGAAATTAGAATCTGGAGATATTGATTCCTCAAAAGAAGAATTTCGTAAAATACTTACCTTTTTCCCAAGCGAATAACTAAGCTTCTGAATAATTTTAAATGCTAAAAATCCGCAAATGAAGTTTTTATACAATGCCTAAATCTAGATTATTTTTAATTGATGCGCATGCGCTGTGCTATCGGGCATATTTCGCAATTAGAAATTTGTCGACAAGCTACGGACAGCCAACAAATGCCGTTCTCGGTTTTTTAAAGACGTTAAATAAGATTTTAAAAACGTACCAACCGCAATATATTGCGGCATGTTTTGATGTTGGAAAGAAAACGCATCGACATGAAAAGTTTTCTGAATATAAGATTCATCGTCCCAAAATGCCTGATGATTTGATCAGCCAGATTCCATTGATTAAGGAAGTGGTTTCGGCATACAACATTCCTGTTTTTGAAAGGGAAGGGTTTGAGGCAGATGATGTGATTGCAACTATTGCAAAAAAGGCTGTAAAAGAAAATGTAGAAGTTATTATTGTAAGTGGCGACAAGGATATGTATCAGCTTATTGATGACAATATTAAAATTTTCGATTATAAAAAAGACGATATTATTGACGAGAAGAAAGCTATTGTGCGTTTTGGTTTTAAGCCAAAACAAATTGTTGATTTTATAGGGCTTGCAGGAGATAACACCGATAATATTCCAGGAGTAGAGGGAATTGGAAAAGTGACAGCAATAAAGCTAGTAGAGCAATATGGCAGACTAGAGGATGTTTTTAAAAATCTTCATGAGATAAAATCTGAGAAATTAGCTGTAAAGTTAAAAGATCAAAAGGATCAAGCCGTGATGAGTAAGGAATTGGCTGTGCTTGATGATAAAGTTCCGTTAGATTTTGATTTAGAAGGGGCAAGAAAGATAGATTCTGATAATGGTCAACTTTTTGAATTATTTCAAAAGTTGGAGTTTCGTAAGCTTGCTGAAGAAGTGTCTGCTGGCTCTCAATCAGAAAAGAAAGTTAAAGTTAAGACGGTTAAAGGAATAAAAGAGGCCAAGGATCTTTGTTCTTTGATAGAGAAAAACAAGAAATTTAGTTTTTCGTTGAGTTTGTCGGATACTCCTGATTTGATTTCTTCTCAGAGCGTTATGATTTGCGTAGCGCAAGATATTGCTTTTGATGTGTCGTTAGATCGGTTAAAAGATCTGAAAAATGTTTTTTGTTCGAAGAGCGTTACCAAGGTTTGCCATAATATTAAAGAAGATTTAAAAATGTTATCGCAAAAAGATATTTTAGTAGACGGGCCGATATTTGATGTCTTCTTGGCAGGGTATTTGCTTGAGCCGTCTCAGAGCGAGAAAGATATTGGATCTTTGACATGGAAGTATTTAAAGATTTCCGATTTAGAAGAAGGTAGTTATGAAAAAATAGCTAGTTATCTGTTAGAGCTATATCCGATATTAGAGCACGAGCTAAAGAGTAAATCCCTTTTAGAATTATTTAGTAAGATAGAGATTCCGCTGGCTTTTGTTCTTTTTTACATGGAAGAAGAAGGAGTTCGCTTGGATGTAGATTTCTTGCGCAGCCTATCAACTAAAATGAATAAAGAGATTGATACACTCGCAAAAAAGTTATACAAAATAGCAGGCGAGGAATTTAATCTTAATTCTCCAAAACAACTTAGCCATATTTTATTTGAGAAGCTTAAGCTTCCGGTTATTAAAAAGACAAAGACAGGATTTTCGACAAATGAAGATGTTCTTAATCGATTAGCGCCAAAACATGAATTACCTCGTTTGGTTTTAAGTTATCGGCAGTTAAAGAAGTTAACAACAACTTATGTTGATGCATTGCCTAAGATGGTTAACCCTCAAACATTTCGGATTCATGCTATTTTTGATCAAGCAGGAACAGAGACAGGACGCTTAAGTTCGAGAAGGCCTAATTTACAGAATATCCCGATCAGAACAGAGTTTGGACGTCAGATTCGTAAGTCTTTTGTTGCGCGCGATAAAAAGCATTTAATTATTTCTGCCGATTATTCGCAAATTGAATTAAGAATTTTAGCGCATTTGTCTAAAGATAAAAATTTAATACGCGCGTTTAAAAATAATGAAGACATTCATGTGTCTACAGCCGCTTCAATTTTTAATGTTGAAGAAAAAGATGTTAGTTCTGAAATGCGGATTACTGCAAAGAGGGTAAATTTTGGAATTGTTTATGGTATGAGCGCTTTTGGCTTAGCGAAAGATCTTAGAGTTACGCAAGGAGAGGCTCAGGATTTTATTGATAAATATTTTTTACGCTATTCGGATGTTTCAAAGTTTATGAAAAATGAAATTAAAAAGGCAGAAGAAGATGGATTTGTTTTGACGTTGTTAAACCGTCGACGTTATATCCCAGAGATTCACAGCGACAACATGTCTATACGTCAGTTCGCGCAGCGGCAAGCTATTAATACGCCTGTTCAAGGTTCTGCTGCGGATCTTATTAAGATTGCAATGATTAATGTTCAGAACGCAATTGATTGTGAAGGTTTAAAATCTAGGATGATTATTACTGTTCATGATGAATTAGTTTTTGATGTTTTAAAGAAAGAAACGGATATTATGATTAATTTGATTCGAAAAGAGATGGAGAGCCCTCTTTCTTTAAAAGTTCCGATAACTGTAAGTATTAAGAAGGGACTAAATTGGCTTGAGACCGAAGAGGTGAAAAGATGAAGGTTGTTTTTTGCACCTCAGAGGTAATGCCGTTTGCCAAAACCGGTGGGCTGGCTGATGTTTGCGGTTCGCTTCCGCTAGCGTTGAAAAACGAAAGAATAGACGTTTCTATTATTATGCCATTTTATAGAGGCGTGGATACAAAAGGCATTTCCATAAAACCTCTTTCAGGAGATATTCTTTTTGCAAAAGTGAATGGTATTGATGTTTATTTTGTTAAAAATGATGAGTTTTTTAATAGAGATGGCCTTTATGGAGAATCTTCAGGAGATTATAAGGATAATTTAAAGCGGTTTTCTTTTTTTAGCAAACGTGTTTTAAGATTTTTAAAAGAAATAAATCTTGCTCCGGATATTATTCATTGTCATGACTGGCAGACGAGCTTGATTCCAATTTATTTAAAATATAATCATAAGGAAGATTCGTTTTACGCAAAAACAAAAACAGTTTTAACAATTCACAATTTAGCGTATCAGGGTGTTTTTTCAAGATCTGAGTTTCCATTATTAGGATTAAGCCAAGATTTAAACAGTCCTGAAGCTTTAGAATTTTATGGAAAAATTAATTTATTAAAAGGCGGAATTATTTTTAGTGATCAAGTAACCACGGTTAGTTCGCAATATGCAAGGGAAATTCGCCATAAGGAATTTGGTTGCGGGCTTGAGGGAGTAATTAATCATCGAAAGGATGATCTTCTTGGGATTCTTAATGGGATTGATACGAATCTTTGGAATCCGGAAAAAGATGAATTTATAGAAAAGAAATATTGTGCAAATAGCATTAAAGATAAGAAGATTAATAAGAAAAAGCTGCAAGGATTAAGTCATCTTGAGATAAATGAGGATATTCCTATTTTTGGTTTTGTAGGACGCCTTTAGAAAGGTATTGATCTTTTATCAAAGGCAATCAATAAAATTATGCATTTGGATGTTCAGTTGATTTTTCAGGGAGTTGGAGAAGAAAAATATAAAAAGATTCTTAAAAATTTTAAAAAGAAATATCCTGAAAAAATAGCCGTTCATTTAAAATTTGACGAAAGCTTGGCACATCAGATTTATGCGGGCAGTGACATCTTTATGATCCCCTCTTCTTACGAGCCGTGCGGATTAAGTCAAATGATCAGTTTTCGATACGGCACAATTCCTCTTGTTTATAAAACAGGAGGGCTGGCAGATACAGTTATGCCGTTTCGTGTATCGTCGGCGCAAGGTGATGGATTTGTTTTTGTGCGTTATGAGACTGATGCGATAGTGCGTGCTTTTAAAACTGCTGTAAATGCATTTAAAAAGAAAGAGATATTCCAGGATTTAATTTCTTATGTTATGAAATATGACTTTTCTTGGGCAACGTCTGCCAAGGAATACAAAAAATTATATCAAAAATGTTTATCATAGGTATTACAGGAAGTTTTGGGTCTGGAAAGACAACGGTTGCAAAATTTTTAATGCGAAAGAAAGTAAAAGTCTTAAACGCTGATAAAATTGCGCATGAGCTTATAGGATCAAAGGGAAAATGTTCTAATTCTATTATAAAGATTTTTGGACCTGAAATTTTGGTACAGAAAAAAATTGATAGAAAGAAATTAGGACAGATTGTTTTTGATAATAAACAGCATTTAAAAGATCTTTGCGCGATTGTTCATCCGCAAGTTATTAAAGAAATAAAGAAAGAAGTTGCGATTTGGAAGAAAGAGGAAAGATTCAATTTTATTATTATTGATGCTCCGCTTTTGATAGAAGCGGGTTTAAATTCTATTTGCGATGTCGTGATTGTCGTTAAAGCAAATTTGCAGAAACAAATTGGGAGGATTAAAAAGCAAAAATATTTTAAAGAGCATGAAATATTAAAACGTATTAAAGCGCAGATGCCCTTGAAGAAGAAGCTTGCTTTTGCAGATTTCATTATCGATAATCGAGGCACTTTAAAACAAACAAAAAAACAAACAGAAGATATATGGAAAAGAATTCTAG
>JAOZRJ010000109.1 GCA_029931885.1 Candidatus Omnitrophota bacterium
CAAAGGAATTAACCGATACTAGGCTTGATATTATTCGTCGATTGTCACGTGCGGCAGAATGTCGAGATGAAGATACAGGGTGTCATATTATTAGGATGAGTAAGCTGTGCGCTAAACTTGGCTCCGCAGCCGGGCTTGACGCGCGTCAATGCGAACTGTTATTAAACGCAAGTCCTTTGCATGACGTTGGGAAGATAGGAATTCCAGATAGCGTCCTTTTAAAGCCTGAAAAACTTGACTCAAGTGAATGGGAGATTATGAAATCGCATACGACTTTGGCTGCCCAACTTCTATCAGGAAGTAATTCTGAATTAATGAGAATGGCTGAGGTTATTGCACTCACTCATCATGAAAAATGGGATGGAACCGGATATCCTAAAGGACTTAAAGGAGAAGAAATTCCCTTTGTCGGCCGTATTGTTGCGATTTGTGATGTTTTTGATGCACTTCTTTCAAAACGTCCTTATAAGAAAGCCTGGACTGTAGATGAGGCGATTAAAGAAATTCATAGCGCAGGCGGAAAACATTTTGACAAAAAGCTTGTTGATCTATTTTTAGAAATTGTTAAAAAAAATAAAAAAGAAATTGAAAATGATTATCGCAGTGAAAGAGAAGAAGGATAAGTATGAATAATTCAGAAAATAAAAATAATCCATCAAACAATCCTTTTGTTCCCAAAATTCCTATTTTGGACTTAGAAGAACAAGCGGATATGCTTTTTGAATTTACAGCAGAATCGCTGAACCTTCTTATTGATGCAAAAAATGCTGTTATGACTCTGGAAGCTGTGTCAAATAATTCTGAAGCTGTTAGCAATGCCTTTAAGGTCTTTTATACAATAAAAGGCTTGGCAGGTTTTTTAAACTTGTCCGATATTAAATTATTAGCAACAAAAGGGGAGGAACTTTTTGATTCTTTAAGAAAAGATCTTCTGGTTGTCGATAGTAATGTTATTGACGCTGCTATGGAAACAATTGACAATATGAGACAACTTCTAGATTTATTAAATGAGCAAATTTCTAATGGTGGCGAGCTTAAAAAACCTTATCTTAATATTGGGCCGACAATTAATAATCTTCTTAAATTGCGAGAACGTACAGTTTCAAAAGAAATAAAAAAAGTTATTAACGATAAAAAAGAAGGGAAAATTCCTTCTGTAAGTTTACCTGTTTTTAATAACGATAGCCGTGCAAAAATTCTCAAGCGGCAACAAGAACTAATTAAAGAGCGTGAACTTGCCATGAAATTAAGCCAGCAGGCACAAGCGGCTGCTGCAGAAAAAGGTGAAATGCTTGCAAGTATGTCTCATGAAATGCGAACATTGATTAGTGCAATTCTTGGGTTCTCTGATTTATTAATGAAGAGTCAATTAGAAGATAAGCAGAAAGAGTTTTTGAGCTCTATTCATTCTAGCGGTGAGTTTCTTCTGGAAATTATTAATAATATTTTAGATTTAGAAAAAGTTGAAAGAGGAAAATTACATCTAGAAAAAGTAAGTTTCAACCTTGAATCTTTAATAGCGCATTCTTTTCAGATTATCCGCACACGAATTGAAGGCAAATCTATCTTATTATCTTTTGATATAAATCCTGATATTCCTTTAAACCTTTTGGGTGACCCGACGAGACTGCGACAGATTCTAATAAACCTGCTGAATAATGCAGCAAAATTCACCGAAAAAGGTGAGATTAGTCTTAGCGTTGACTTTAATAAAGAAAATAAAGACGAAAAAAATAGTGAAGATTCAGCAAAATTGCTTTTTATTATTTCCGATACAGGTATTGGTATTTCAAAAAGCCGAAAAAAACTTATTTTTGAACCGTTTACGCAAGGCGACAAGGCGATTACCCGTGAATACGGAGGTACAGGCCTTGGCCTTACTATATCGCGTAGCTATGTTGAGGTTATGGGTGGAAAAATATGGCTTGAATCCGAAATCGAAAAAGGAAGCCAGTTTATGTTCACTATGAATTTTCCAATTGATCGAGCGACAAATGCAGCATCAAAAAACATGGTAGATGCTTCTTTTGATTCCGTAAAAAATAAGCGTGTCGCATTAATTGATAGTGACCCACGTAAAACATTAAAAAGTTTTTTTAGAAATCTCAATATAACTGTAGATGATGAGTTTACCGGAAACGCTAAAGAAATTTTTGATCAGCTCAAAAAATGTTCAGAAGAACAAAAACAGCCAGACTTAATTCTTATAGATCTTTTATCCAATAAAGAGCAGGGATACTTACTTGCAAGTAAAATTCGAGAAGAAAAAAGTTTTGAAAACGTAAAAATGGTCGCGATTACGTCAGATATTAAAATTGCTTTTGATAATGAGGCCTATACTCAATATTTTTCAGATTTTCTATTAAGGCCTATTATGAATACAGAATTTCTAAGCATGATTCGCAAAATTTTTGCAGTCCCAGCGCCAAAAGATGATAAGATTGATAAGATAAAAAAGAATGATGGGTGCAAAGGGGCACACATATTGGTTGTTGACGATAGTCCTATAAATATGGAACTAATACAGGCATATTTTGAATCTATTGGATGTATCGGGGATTATGCAGCGAACGGCCAAGAGGCGATTGAAAAAGTTAAATCACGAGAATATGATATTTGTTTTATGGATCTTCAAATGCCGATTATGAATGGATTTGTTGCGGCGCAAATTATTCGTCAAGAAATTAGTAAAGATTTGCCCATCGTTGCTTTAACAGCTGCCGACGAGGAAGAAGATCGCGAACGATGCAAAAAAATAGGGTTTAATGATTTTTTAACAAAACCATTTAACATGGAAGACTTTAAGGATAAAATAATCCTATATGGCAGACGATAATAAAAAAATCTTAGTTGTTGATGACTCAACTTTAGAACGTGAACTTTTAATTGAGATCTTAAAGGGGTCTGGAATTAAAAACGAGTTTTTGCAAGCGCACAGTGGTGAACACGCTGTAGAGGTGCTCGGCCACAATCATAAAGATATATCAATTATTTTACTTGATTGGCAAATGCCTGAAATGTCAGGCTTAGAATTTATGGAAGGGGTTGTAAAGGTTCCTGCCGTTTCGAAAATTCCGATTGTTATGGTTACGGCTTCTGGGTCTGAAGAAAATAAAAAACAGGCCAAAGAGGTAAATCCGAATTTAGCCGGATACGTAATCAAGCCATATGAGCCAGAAATGTTAGTTGAAACCATCAAGCCGTATCTTTAGATAAACAATAGAAAGGCATTAAATTATGTTTTTTGGAGCAAAAACAAATCCGGACTTAGAACAATTCGCAAAAGCTCTTTCTCAATCTGTTACAAAAATGTTTCTTGAAAGAAATAATATTAAATTTTCACAAGAGCCTACATTAGAGAGCAAGACTATCGTTGAATATAACGGCATGATGCGCGCTGATGGAATGGAAAAATTTAACGAACCAGCATTTATTTCTTATATTAATTACTACAATAGTAAAGCTGATATGGAAAAAAATAAGGCTATTGGTGCGATTATTGTTTACATCCAACAGTCTTACGTGGCGGCGCTTTTAAAATTGTTAAAGTATCCTTTGGCTGATGATGAAGACATGGAAGCGATGGCTGATTGTTGCGGAACTCTTTGTAATATCATTGCAGGAGCGTTTAAGACAGAAATCTCAAAAATGGGACGAATAGAGCTTGAAATGTCTCATTTTACAAGCTATCGCAATCATGCTGTTATTGGAGTCCCTTTCAATTTTAGCGAAAGAGATAGATACGAATTAACTTTTTTTATTAAAGACGAAAAAAGATTAGTTGTTGATGTGTCTATGGGTATTGTTCCTAAATCTTGATGAATTTAAAGAAGGATAAAATTATGAGTGAACAAACGTCTGGAAATTTTGAATACGATATTAATAAAGTCAGTGAAGATCTTCATGTGCGTGCAGAAATCTTAGAAAAGCTATTAAAAAGTTTTTCTGGGACTTTATCTGAGAAAATTGCTCAGCTGGATGCCCTGGTTCCGCAAAATGATACAGAAAAAGTTCGTGCAATTATGCATGAAGTTAAAGGAACGTCTGGAAATTTGCGCTTAAATGATATTTATAAAACAGCTGACACCATGCATTTAGCTGTTAAGGCTGAGGCTCCTCAGGAAAAGATTTTGGAATATTTTAACGCATTCAAAAAAGAGTCTCAATTATTTTTTGATAATTTTAAAAAAGAGCAATAACAAGGAGATTGTATAATGTGGAAAATATTAATTGTTGATGATAATTATGAAAGCCGTGAACTTGTTGCCGAAATTTTGCGTGATACCGCAAAATGCGATGTCACATCAAACGGGAAAGAGGCCATTGATGCGTACAATGCTTCGCTTAATGACAAGCCTTATGATCTAATTTTGCTAGATATCGAAATGCCTGAAATTAACGGACTAGAGCTTCTGCGAAAAATAAGGCAAAGCGAAGAGGCCGCTGATATTCCTCTTGGCGAGGGAGTTTCTATTATTATGGTTACGGCTCATAAAAAACCATTTTTAGATGCTTTTTATCAAGGCTGCAATGACTATATCATCAAGCCTATTGATTCAGACAAGCTACTAGAAAAAATTAAAAAGAAGCTTGGCGATCCGAATAAAACCTAAAAATTCAATCCTGCTTTAACAAAACTTCAAACTTGTTTCTTGCATTTCTTTCAAGATATGTTTATAATTAGGCTTACTAAAATATATATATACTTAATTAAGGAGTTTTTTATGGCAAAGATCAATAAAAATATTAAGAAAATTGAAAAAACAAAGAGTCAAGGCATGGCAAAGGTTAGTTTAGGTAAAGAAACGTATGATTTTCCTATTATAATCGGTAAGGAGAACGAAAAAGCCATTGATATTCGAAGCTTGCGGCTAAAAACTGGATACATTACTTTTGATCCTGGTTTTGCTAATACAGGATCTTGCGTAAGTGATATTACCTATATTGATGGAGAAAAGGGAATCTTAAGGTATCGAGGCATTCCTATTGAGCAGCTTGCAGAGAATTCATCTTTTATCGAAACAGCGTATTTATTAATGTTTGGCGACCTTCCTACGCAAAAACAGCTTAAGAGGCTTTCCGATAAATTCACTACGCATGCTATGATTCATGAAGATATGAAAAACTTTTTTAACGGATATCCTGCTTCTGGGCATCCAATGGGAATTCTTTCTGCTATGATTTGTTCTTTATCAGCATATTATCCGGAGTTCGAAAAGGATAAGCTCAGCGAAAGAGATTTTGAAACAGTTGCCATTGAGTTAATTTCGAAGATTAGAACAATTGCAGCTTTTTCATACAAAAAGAATGCCGGAGAGCCATTTGTTTATCCTCGCTCTGATCTTAAATTTATTCCGAACTTTTTAAACATGATGTTTGCTTCACCAAACCGTGAATATAAAATAGAAAATGATGTTGTTAATGCTCTTCAGACGCTTTTTATTTTACACGCCGATCATGAACAAAATTGCGGCACATCAACCGTTCGCATGGTGGGAAGCTCCTTAGCTAATCTTTTTGCGGCTATCTCGGCAGGTATTGGTGCTCTTTGGGGTCCTTTGCATGGTGGAGCCAATCAACATGTTACAGAAATGCTTAAAAAAATTGAACATTCAGGCGGCGATGTGAAGAAATTTATCAAAAAAGTTAAGGACCGAGATAGCAATATTAAATTAATGGGCTTTGGTCATCGTGTTTATAAAAATTTTGATCCTCGCGCTCGCATTATCAAAGAAC
>JAOZRJ010000110.1 GCA_029931885.1 Candidatus Omnitrophota bacterium
TTCCGGAAAAACCTCTTGAACACATGGCAAGATATACTGATTCAGCTTTTTCATAAGTCTTGATAAATAAAACAGCAATCATATTTGCAAGCGCTTTGGTATTTTGCCATTTTTTAATTTGAATAGAACGAGATTCCTTGGCCTGCCACATTCGCATTAGTTCATCTTGAATTACAAAAATATATCGATACATAAAAGACAAAATCATAATTATAAGATGAGGAAATCTTAGTTGTTCTAATGCTTTTAAAAAATCACAAAATTTAATACAACTCATAAAAAGAATTGTGCAGGTAATAGACAGATAGCCTTTGAAAAGAATGCTCAAGAAAATCGTTGAACGCATATGATTTGCTTGAGGGTTTAAAGCAGTAAGAGAAATCAGTATTATAAAAGGAATGATAACGAGCGACCTTTTGAGGATAAAAGCAAGCGGGATTTTAGATAGCATAATAAGGAAACCAAGAAGCCCAGCATATAATAAGAATATTGTATATTCACCTAAAGGAGTCAAAACAATAAATAAGATAAAAATAAGCATACTTATTAGCTTAACCCTTGGGTCTAATCGGTGGATAATACTTTTAATTCCGCTGTGCTGATCGATATACGAGTGATGCATTTATGTTTGTTTTTCTTTTAGTAAAATGGCTGTGCCTATACCAATGCCAAGAATTAGCAATGTTCCTGCTGCTCCTGCCGCCGAAGTTGCTGCCATTTCATTTTGAAGTCCTGGCCAGGCATAATCCGGAACCGGAGAAGCTAAAAGTGGGGCTGTTTCCCCTTTTTCAAGAAACCCTTTATCTTCAGCAACTTTTTCTAATCCATCAGGCCAGGCAGAAGCAAATGGCGCAATAAAAATAGCAAGAAAGAAAGCGACAGACAAACTAATTAAAATTTCTTTTTTTGTCATTATTATTTTCCTTTTATTTGATAAATTAAATCAGGACGCACTTTTAAGACAAATCCAACAACCAAAGTTGTAATGATTGCCTCACCGACACCAATCAAAGCATGCACGCTGATCATCGCCGGAACAACGATTTTAAAAGGCGACGTGCCGGAAACAACAAGCTCTATTGCGCAGGCGAAAGAGGCGATAACAACGGAAAGCCAAGACGCAATGGCAACAGCAATTAATATTCCTTTTTGACCTTTTACTACATTTCGAATAATTCTGTAAAGGAAATAGCCGCCGATAGCGCCGATAAAAGACATATTGAGAATATTTGCACCTAAAACGGTTATCCCTCCATCTTGAAAAATCAAACATTGAACGCCTAAAACGATCGCGATAACAATAGCACCGGCATAAGGTCCAAGCATAACTGTTGCCAAAACGCCTCCTAAAAGATGTCCGGAAGTTCCTCCTATAACAGGAAAATTAAGCATCTGGGCTGCAAAAATAAATGCCGCCATAACACCCATTAAGGGAATCATACGGTCTTTTAGGGCTCCTGAAACCTTTTTAAAGCAATAACCGAGCCCCCCTATCGATAAAAACCATGTTGGCAGCCATGTGTTTGTTGTTAAGAATCCGTCTGGTATGTGCATTTGCTCTCCTTCATGCTACTAAAATAATTTTCGTAACACCTAAAATTAAAAAAATATATTAGCTAGCAGACGTCATGACAAGCTCACCATGCTTCATCCCTTTAATTCCAATAAGACGATCCGCTAATTCTTTAAGTTCTTTGGCTTTACCTTTAAGTATTATCGTTTCCATGCAATTGTCGTGATCCATATGAACGTGCTGTGTTGATAGAACTAAATTTTGATAATCATGTTGAACATCCATAGCTTTATTAAGCAAATTTCTTTTATGATGATCATAAATTAGTACGACACAGCCACTAACCTCAAGATTATTTTTCCATTTTTCTTGAGTTAAATTTTTACGAATTAGAAAGCGAATGGCTTGCGAGCGGTTTGGAAGCTTATGCTTCGTAACCAATGCGTCCAGTTCTCTTAGTAGATTGTCTTCTAGGGATACGCCGAATCTTTTCATAATAGTGTTACCTTCATAATGAAAGTAACACGTCAAGAAAAAACTGTCAATAGCAAGCTTAAATTATTTTTTGATTTCTCCTGCCCCTTGTAGGGAAAGTTTTGCGCAGATAGGCCCGATAAGTTCATGGATGATTGTTGACCCGATAATGACGCTGATGATAGTATCTGAAATTGAGTTAAAAGCAGGATTTTGGCGTATTAATAGCGCAAGGCCTATAACAATTCCACCTTGCGGGATAAGTCCGCCAGCTGTATATTTTTTGATTTTTTTTGACGAGTGTGAGATAGTCGCTCCAGTAAACACACCTAAAAATTTTCCTGATGCTCGAAATATAACAAAAAATAATACAATTGGAAGTGATTTTAGTAAAATCGAGAAATCTAAATGCATGCCGCTTAATGTGAAGAATAAAACAAAGATAATTTCGTCAATATAACGTTCCATTAGTTGAAATATTTTCTCTCTTTTTTCGTTAAAGTTCACAACAATGGCACCAAGCGTCATTACAGCTAATAGTGAGTCTGCTTTTAGTAGCGATGCGAGCCCAAAACAGATTGTTAAAAGACCAAAAACAACAACGATTAGAACTCCTTCTGATTCTTTTTCAATTAGACGTGTTATAAAATTAAATATTAATCCGAAAATAATCCCGAGAAGGATTGACCCAGAGATGATTGTCAGCGGCGTTAAGATGGTTGATGAGACGCTGGAGTGTGTTGAAGTTGCGAATGCTGCAGCAATTACAATAGCGACGCTATAGTTAATGATTCCGGTTACGTCGTCAAGTGCGGCAACGGCGAGCATGGTTTCAGAGACCTCTCCTGATGGTTTGTACTCTTGTTTTACAGCTAACGTTGCAGATGGGTCTGTTGGCGACCCGAGAGACCCAAGTAACAAGCTTAAAGGTAAAAATGTTGTTGCCCAGGTATAGTTTGAGCCGTGCATGATTAGAGGTGCAATTATTGAAAACCCTAAAGCAATTACAAGAAAAGCAAGTTCTGCTTCAAAAAGTGTGATAAGTAGGATTCCTCTTCCAAGCTTTTTAATATGTGCATAATACAAGGATCCACCAATAGAAAAGGTAATAAAAGCAAGGGCGATATTTGTAATAGAATCTGTTTGCTGCGGAAAGCTTTGGGGTATAAAGGTACAAATACTTGGATTAAGTAGTACACCGGCTAGAATGTATCCTGTTACTCGCGGGAGACGGATTTTTTTAGCCAGTTCCCCTAAAAGAAATCCTGTTGTTACTATAACTCCAATAATAAGAATTGAATTCACGGTATCTCCTGTAAATATTTTTAATAGGTTTTTTTATTCTTTTGATCCGAAAATATTTTAAAAATTTTAATATTTTTTTTGCGCATAAAATCTTTGCGGATTTCGAGATTGCTCTTCCCTTTTGTTTTCATTGTTTGATTGGAGATAGATAGTTCATTAAATCCAAACTTTTTTGCATCGCTGATTCGCGCACCATAAATGATTTTTGAAATTCGCGCCCAATGGCATGCGCTAAAACACATCGGACAAGGTTCGCAGGTTGAATAAATAATACAGCCGGAAAGATCGATCGTTTTTAATGCTTTGCATGCAGTACGAATAGCGTGTATTTCGCCATGAGCTGTAATATCAGTTGATTTCCATACGACGTTGTGTTCGCAAGCAATAACCTTGCCATTTTTTACAATACATGCCCCAAACGGTGTTTGCCCTTTTTTGATTCCTTGCTCGGCTTTTTTAATCGCCATGCCCATAAATTTTTTATCAGAGGATTGATTCATAATTTCTTGGTGTTTTAAAGTTGAAAGTTACCGCCGTATTTTCTTTAGTTTTTCATTTTTTAAACTAAACAGAGCAATGTTAGCTCTTTTGTATTTTCTTTCTAGTAATTTTGGCCAACGCATTTCAAACGCTTTTACGGTTATTTCGAAAAGATCCGGGTCGCAACCGGATGCAAATATCCACACTCTTGATTTATCAATATTATACGGAAAAGGGTAATTTTTTAATAAAAAATAGATTTTTTTTTCGAAAAAAGAAGATTGATATTCGCCTTTGTCGTCATATAAATAAAGCCCATAACGAAAAGGTATAATTTCTTCACCTTTATCTTCAACGACAGAACCAAAAAGTAGTCCCGTTTGCATTGTTTTAAGAGAATTCTTTTTGCTAGAATTTGATTTTAGTTGTTTTTTTAGAAGGCCAGATCTCCCCTCGTAATACCAGAACGCAAATTGTCCATGTGGACTGAAGAATATAAAATCTCCGGGTTGAAATTCTTTTTGTATTATTTGGCAGATTTTACGATTATCCTCTTTGCAGTAATCTGTTAAAAAGGCTGAGCAGGCTTCACGTAATGAATTTGTAAAGAGTAAGCATAAAATAAAGATTAAAAATATGTTTCCGTGATTTTTAAGTTTTTGTGAGAAAAAAAGTATTCCTGTCGAGAGAAAAATTAACACTGAAGGTATAACTAACAAGATTACTCGCCCTTTAAATGGATATGTTCGTGCAAGGCCAGCTATTAGCAATAAAATAATGGGCAGGATTAGAATGAAAAAACGTTTTTTATTTTCTTTATAAAGAGATCTTGCTCCTGTGAGAAATAAGAATAATGCTAGTAAAGGGAAAGATAAAGCTAGTGGATCTGTAAACATTTTTAAAAATATATCCTGAAGCCACAGTAATGCTCCTTGCACTGTAATTGGAGTTGGAGCAAATCCGTCAGGCCAAGTTACATATAACCCTTCATTATAAATCATGTATTTTAACGAAGTATAGTATAGGATAGCAAAGCTAGAGATCCAAAACAGAAAGGATATCGATAGCCTGAAAACATTATTCCATCGTTTACGCCTAAGATTTTCGAAGAAAAATACAATTCCAATTGAGGCAAGAATGAAAAGACTGGCGTTTGAAATCCATATGCAAATACTACCTAAAAGCCCAAATGTTAAAACAAATTTAAATGAGTACCTTTTTTTCGGTAAAAATTCTGATGCTAAAAGAAGGCTTAGGGTTATAAAAAGATCTAGAGAGTACTGTTTTACCTCGGCTGAATAATAAATAAGTATTGGGGATAAAGCAAAGAAAAACATTACGATGCAGGCAAGGCGAGGTTTTTTTAGCCTGGATAGAAGAATATAAAATATAAATAATGAAATAATTGCAAAGAGAAACGGAAAAAAACGAAGCGACCATTCATGATTGCCGAATATTGTAATACTTAGTTTTTCTAGAAAGTTAAAGATTAATGGTGCGCGAGCACAATGAGGAAAAAGCTCGTGCCCGATAAAAATTTCTTTCCATGATCGATTAACAATTCCAATTGAAAACCAAGCCTCGTCTGTCCAAAGTGCACAATTTGTAAAGTAATGTTTTGCGCGAAGAATTAGTCCTGAAAATAATAAAAAAATAGTTATTTTTTCAGGCCTTGTAAGCATGGAAAAACGTTTTTGAATCTTCAGAAAGAGATTCTTAAAATTTTCAGTTTTTATAAAAATCATACGGCGGAATATATTTTATTTGATAAGCTTTCCTATTAATATATCTTTATCGATATCATACAATTCTACCGCATGAATTTGGTTATGTAAATTATCTTCATTATAAATTTTCACTCGTAAATAATTATCAGTCAATCCAACCCAAAAACCTTTTTTACGTTCTTCGAATAAAACCTTTTTATTTA
>JAOZRJ010000111.1 GCA_029931885.1 Candidatus Omnitrophota bacterium
GTGAGTGCCCAGTAGAAGCAATCAGCCAAGGAGATCCGTACTATATAATTGACGCAGAAAAATGTATTGATTGCGGAGCTTGTGTAGCTGTTTGCCCTACTGAAGCGATTATCGCTGAATAAATTTCTGGATAAAAAAGGGCGGCTTTTTAAAAAAAGCCGCCCTTTTTCTTTGCTTAAAACCCTTTTTTACAATTCATCAACCGCTAAAGATGCTAATTCAGATCTCTCGCTTTTAGTCAAAAGAACATGTCCAAAAAGCTTACTCTTCTTAAGCCTCTCAACAGCATAAGATAATCCATTAGAATTCGCGTCCAAATAAGGATTATCAATCTGATCAGGATCCCCTGTCAAAATAATCTTTGTCCCTTCTCCAGCTCTAGAAACAATTGTCTTAATTTCATGCGGTGTTAAATTTTGCGCTTCATCAACAATCAAAAATTGATCAGGAATGCTTCTCCCTCGAATATACGTTAAAGCCTCAATTTCTATCAAATCCGAATTCATCAAATGCTGAACAGTTAAGTCACTTGTTGCGATCCCGTCAATTTTTAAAGTAATCGATCGTTTTAAAATAAATTCTAAATTATCATAAATCGGCTGCATCCAATAAGTCAGCTTCTTTTCTTTGTTTCCAGGAAGATATCCAATATCCTTACCCAATGGAATAATTGGTCTCGCTACAAGCAATCGTTCATAGGAAGAAGTTTTTTCCATAACCTTAGACAATCCACAAGCAATAGCCATAAGCGTTTTACCTGTTCCCGCCTGGCCAACCAAGGTCACAAGCTTAACATCATCATTTAAAAGAAGATCCAAAGCAAATCTTTGCTCAACATTTAGAGGACGAATACCCATAGCGGAAAATTCTTTTTTCATCGGAACAATTACATTATCAGCACCATCGTATCGACAAATTGCCGAAGAAGAAACATCATCTGCAGCCTTAGCCAAAACATATTCATTTTCAAACAACGTATAACCTTTTACTTCTAACTTCTCTTCGGAGTAAAGACGATTAATTTCCTCTTTTGGAACCTCAATCTCCCTCCATCCTTTATAAAGATTAGAATATTCAACCTTTTCTTTTTCATAATCCGCAGATTTTATACCAAGTGCTTCTGCTTTTATACGCGCATTAATATCCTTAGATATAAAAAATACCGTCTTTGATTTTCTTTGCAGGCTCCACGCTACAGCTAAAATCTTATTATCATTTAATTGCGTGTCAATATCTGGAATGTCAATATCCTTAGGGCCAAACGAAATAATGAGCGTCCCTCCGTTTGACATTTTAGCGCCTTTTTTTAACGCTCCCTTTTTAATCAATGTATCAATCTCTCTCAAAACTTCACGCGCATGCATTCCCTTTTTATCAGGACTGGACTTAAATGTATCTAGTTCTTCAATAACAATAACCGGAATAATAACATTATTATCCGCAAAAGAATAAATCGAATGCGGATTATGAATCAATACATTTGTATCCAGAACAAAATTCTTTTTCATCTTTTTCCTTTTATTAAATGTTATTTAGGATTTTTTAAGACTGCACCTGTATCTGCGCTTGTTACAAAAGCCGCATAGCGCTTGAGCCATCCACCTTCAACCTTTGATTTAAAAGGTTTTAATTTCTTAAGACGTTTTTTAATTTCAGATGATGTCAGTTTTACATGAAGTTTATTTTTATGTGCATCAATTTCAATAATGTCACCATTTTTTAAAATAGCAATCTCCCCTCCAGCTGCGGCTTCAGGAGAAATATGGCCGATACAAAGGCCTCGGGTTCCACCGGAAAAACGACCATCTGTAATAAGCGCTGCTCGGATTCCAGCTCCTCTCAATGCAGATGTCGGAGACAACATTTCCTGCATCCCAGGCCCGCCCTTCGGTCCTTCATAGCGAATAACAACAACTTCTCCATCTTTAACTTGTCCCTTCAAAATGCCCTTTAAGGCATCTTCTTGAGATTCATAAATTCGTGCAGGTCCGGAAAAGACAAACATGTCTTCATCAACACCGCTTGTTTTAACAACTGACCCTTTTCTTGCAATATTACCAGACAGAATTGCTAAACCACCTTGTTTTGAAAAAGCCTTTTTGGTTGGGAGCAAAATCTTTCCATCAGATTTTGGAGATTTTAAAACATAATTTCCAAGCGTTCCATAAACAGTTTTCGCTTTTAAATTCAGCGGTACTTTTGTCTTTCCATCATAAATAGCTTTTAAAATAGCGCCCATTCCTCCGATACGGTGAACATCCTCAAGATGAACATCCATTCTTGACGGAGAAACCTTGATCACATTCGGCGTTAATTTAGAAAGCTGATCAATTCTTTTCAAATCATAAGGAATTCCAGCTTCATGTGCCAACGCTAAAACATGCAAAACAGTATTAGTAGATCCACCCATAGCCATGTCCAGAATAAAAGCATTATCTATAGAATGCTTCTTTAAAATATCTAAAGGACGTATATTCTTCTTTAACAACTGAATCAATTGCTGAGAAGCTTTTTTAGCAAGATTAATACGCTTTGGATTTATTTTATATTGATGTTTTTTACCTTTGACAGGAACTGTAGCTGTAATGGTTCCATTTCCAGGAAGTGCAAAGCCCAATACTTCACCTAAGCAATTCATAGAATTTGCCGTAAACATCCCCGAACAGCTTCCAAAACTTGGACAAGCTTGAGATGTTAAATTTTCTAAAGTTTTCTTTTTCATTTTCCCAGCACTATATTCTCCAACTCCCTCAAAAACTGAAATAAGATCCGTACATCTGGATCCTGCAAGCATAGGACCACCACTGACATAAATTGCTGGAATGTTTATTCGAGCCATAGAATTATACATGGCAGGTACGATTTTATCGCAATTACCAATCCCAATCCAGGCATCACACGGATGCGCTCCGATAATAGTTTCTATTTGATCTGTGATCAGCTCACGTGAAGCAAGCGAATATTTCATTCCAAAATGACCCATTGCAATGCCATCACAAATAGCACCTCCGATATTGGCATACCATACATTTACACCTAACTTTTCTAATTCATTCTTTACAATCAATCCTATCTGATCTAAATGTGCGTGTCCTGGAATTTGTGTTGTATAGGAATTAATAATGGTCACAAACGGCTTTTTCAAATCTTTGATATTCTTTAAAACACCCTCAGCCATCATGAGCGACACGCCAGGAAGCATATGCGCTCCTACGCGAAAAACATCACTTCCATTCTTACGAACATTCTCAATTCCTTGATTTACAGCTTTTGCAGACATTTTTTTCTCCTATGTTAAAAGTCAATAACTCTAATCTTGGTCAACCTAAAGGACGAATGTAGCTCCTTCCGTTGATAAAATCAGGCAAACGATAAACTGTGAGGCGAATCCGGACGCAGCCTAAAAGGACCGTTCGTTGAGCCGAATGGTTTATCGTTTCGCCTTGCGTGCTAATTTAAACAGCAATAAAAGTTAATATATTGTAGCCTTAAGATTATTTACACACAATACAAAAATTTAATTATCTCTTATGAATAAAAGAGGAAAAACAATATCGCTGACACAACATGGAATCCAAACCGCAAAAAATAAAAATAGAAATATTCCAACGTAAGCTAAAAACGCTAACGGAGCTCCAATCGCCATAATTACATGAAATAACGACGCCCATGTGCTGATTAAAACATGAGAACCATGCGGAAATTTTGTCATAGGCTTAAAATAAGCAATCGCAACCCCTAGAATAGCCAAAGGATTAACAAGCCACCATCTTTCAATAAAGCCAAGGTGCAGTTCCCTGTGAGGCATATTTAAAAGTGTTTCTCCTAAGTAAGGAATCACAGAGTCACTTAACGTCGCAATGCCAATAGATCCTACATAACCGATAACAAGAAGAACCCAAATGTTACATTTCTTTCCAAGCTGTCCGCATTTATAACGCTGATACATCGACGCTGTAACAAGAGCACTCAACAAAACATGCAGTGGGTGAAGAACGTAGAATATATTAAAGGCAATGTCATTCGGTATTTTCTGAAAAAATACCATTAAAACAACGCCCAAAAGGGCTCCAAATATCGTAAACGGTGAATGTTCTTTCAATTCGTGAATGATCGTTTTTATCATATTTTTACTCCTACTTTTAAAATTTCTTAATGTGTTAAGAATGCACCAATCAACCCTGCCCCAATAATAATAAAAGCAGGATGAACTTTTGTAAATAGAAAAAGTCCGAATGCAATAACAACTAAAACAACATTCTTCCAATTTGTTAAATTATTAACCCCGACCGTCTGAAAAGCAACAGCAATAATCATCGCAAAAATTACAACCTGAATCGTATTAAATGCATTT
Organism: Candidatus Omnitrophota bacterium; assembly: GCA_029931885.1. The sequence continues at coordinate 4,355 of JAOZRJ010000111.1, forward strand.
TTGACATGAGGCAATGTCTTATATTGATTATAAAAATACGTAGCGACTAAAACTAAAATGACTGGCGATAAAAGGTTAGCGATATTTGCAACGATTGCCCCTGGGATACCTGCTACTTTATTTCCTGTATAGGTTGCGAATTTCACAGATATCGCTCCTGGAAAAATCTTTACGATTCCCAAGACATCTAAGAATTCCTGCCTTGTGAGCCAATGATATCTCTCTACCACATCTTTTTCAATCAAAGGTAGAAATGAATACGCTCCGCCAATAGCGAATAATCCTATGCGAAAGAATACCAAGAAAATCTGAAACAAAATCATTCTTATCTCCTCTAGCTATTGCTCGAATGCTTTACATAAGGCTCTAGGTGAACAACAACATCAGCAATCTCTGGGCCCTCCTTAATCAAGCGAACCTTAACCTGCTCAGAAATATTATGTCCTTCTAAAACGCTTAAATGCGGATCAACTTGGATATGAAGATCTATATACCAGCTTGCTCCCATACGCCTCGAACGAAGCGCATGAAAAGATTTAACGCCATCCGTATCAAGAACAATGCTTTCAATTTTCTCTCGATTTCTTTTCGAAGTTCCTGCGTCAACCAGTTCATATAAAGCTGGATGAATTATTTTCCAGCTTGCATACAAAATAAAAAGCGACGCTACAAAAGCTCCGATGTTATCCAGAAAAGCCCATCGAGAACTTACAGACGCCACGGCAACCGTTATCGCAACCGGAATTGAACTAAGAGCGTCTGTTCGATGATGCCACGCATTCGCAACAACAGCGGAGGATTTAACTTTTCTTCCCACGGCAACAGTCCATCGATATAAAGCTTCTTTAAAAACAATAGAGAAAAATGCACCCCAAAAAGCAATCCAGCTCGGACGTCCTGCGTTGTCAGAAAAAGTTATGAGCGCATGATACGCTATTCCAACACCAATCAACAAAAGCACTAAGCCCATCACAATTGTAATAATTGTTTCAATGCGGCCGTGCCCGTAAGGATGGCTTTTATCTGCAGGTTTAGACCAGAAACGAACACCAAAAAGAACAGCAAAATCTGTGCTTAAGTCTGATATCGAATGAACAGCATCAGCAACAACAGCCTGGCTTCCTCCTAAAATTCCAAGAAAAAGTTTAACACCAGACAAAAAAACATTAACGCCAACACCAACCCAGGTAATCCTTTTTATTTCTTGAATATCTTTAGAAAGTAAATTACAGCTAATATTCATTTTAGTGTTCACAGTAAGCCAATTTAGAAATTATTAAATAATTTTAACTTTTAATGTTGTTTGAAACCCA
>JAOZRJ010000112.1:0-3397 GCA_029931885.1 Candidatus Omnitrophota bacterium
ATAAAATATACACGATTAAAGAATTTAGTTTTCTTATTGCAGAAAGCTTAAATTGGTATATCTATGTTGTTATAAAAATAATTTATAGGACTTGTATTATGGCTGATAAAAGACGGTGTCATCGAATAAACGTTGAATTGCCGATTACATTTAAGTTTTCTGAAAAACAAAAGAATATTTCTTTGGCAACTTCTGTAGATATTAGCGCTTTAGGGTTAAGACTGTTAACCAAGGAATCATTAAGCATTGATCAGGTTATTCTTCTTAATATTAAGGTTGGAAAGAAAGAAAATTTTCTGATCAAAGCTAAGGTTATGTGGATTGAAGAGAAGAGCATTCTTAGTTTTAAGGAATTTTTGATTGGAGTTAAAATTATTGATAGCATGGATTGCGATGAAGCAAAGTTTTTGAAGTTTTTTGCAACCAAGATGATCGACTCATTTGTGTTAAAAACTTAAAGCACGATTTTACCTTTCTCAAGCTTTTATCGTTTCCTTTTTGTCTCATTTTAGAAAAATTTGCAGTTTTTTTAGAAAAGGAGTATTATATAGATAACGCTCTGCCACGGTTTCGAGCTATGAAAAATGTAAAAAAAAGGAGGACTTCCCTGAGAGTAAAAAGGACCTTCAGTTCTCGAGATACCGTTTCAAAGAGCCGTTTGATTAAACGCGAATCTTCCAAAGAATCAACTTGCCAAAAAAGTAAAAATCATCTAGAAACTTTTTTTTCATATTGCAAAATAAAAACTAACAATGTTAATGAATGTTATGCTTTTTTTAGTAAGGCAGGAAAGATTTTGCATATAAGCCCCGAGATTGAAAGAATTACAGGCCAAAAGCCAAATGTCTATATATCAAATCAAACAACGTTTCGCAATTTATTTTTAAAAAGAGATTCAATAAAGGCAAAAAAATATTTTATACGTGCAAGAAGAGGAGAAACGTTTCGAAATATTGAATTTCGAGCTGTTAACTCTAGCGGCTGCATTGTTTATCTTTTGATTTCTGTCGCGCCTGTTTATAATAATTTTAAGAATTTTATAGGTTTTCATTCCGAAATAAAAAATATAACAGTAAAACGAAAAGCAGAAGAAGAGCAACGGTTTTTTAATTCATTAACTCACCAGGTTTCTGATTCAATTATTGTTACTGATGTCGATTTTAGAATTATTTTTGTGAATAAGGCTGCGGAAAAATTATACGGTTATTCTAAAAATGAAATGATCGGTAGGTATCCTGACTTTTTGAATGCTGAGACAACTGCTTCTAAGATTGAAAGAGATATTTATAGAACAGTATCTTCCGGGAAAACTTGGGATGGACAGCATCTAAATAAAAGAAAAGACGGCTCGACCTTTATGGCTGAATTTAGAATATCGCCGATCAAAAATACAAAGGGTGAAGTTTATTGCTATTCTAGTATTCAGCGTGATGTTTCTGACAAGGAAGAAGTAAAATGTTTAATCGAGTCCCAGCGTGATCTTGGAATTTTCTTAAGCTCAACACATAATCTTAAGAGTGCTCTTGAATATATTCTTGAAACTGCCATAAAAATTAAAGAGGTTGATTGTGGAGGAATTTATTTAGTTGATGAAGCAACAAAGAGTCTCGATTTGATTGTTCACAAGGGCTTAGGGGAAAGTTTTGTAAAAAGCGTATCCCATTTTGATTCAACCACTCCAGAGTGGAATTTGGTTTTTAAAGGGAAGTCAGTTTTTACAAGATATCCAGAGAAGCTAAAGAAATCCAAACGTTCTAAGGTTAGTGAAGGCCTTAAAGAGCTTATGGTTGTCCCTGTTTTTTACGAAAAACAAATAGTTGCTGTATTGAATTTAGGATCTCATCAATACAAGAAGATTTCTATAAAATCAAAGAGCTCGATGGAAGCGATTGCCTCAAGAATAGGTGCGGTTATTTCTCGCTTGAAAATAGAAGCAGAATTTAGACGTAATGCATATCATGACAGCTTGACAAGCATTGCAAACAGGCGTTTATTCTTGGTAAATGTCGAGAAATCCATTAAGCGTGCAAAACGTAATCATAATTATCGGTTTGCTGTTTTATTTCTTGATTTAGATAGGTTTAAGAATATCAATGATGGATTAGGGCACCTTACAGGAGATAGGGTTATTTTAGAGGTAAGTCGTAAATTACAGCATTGTATTCGAGCAAATGACACTCTTGCTCGTTTTGGAGGAGACGAGTTTACGGTTCTTTTAGATGATATTGACGGCCTTGATGATGCTATTGATGCAGCTAACCGTACGCAGCTTATTTTATCGAAGCCTCTTAAAATTGATGGAAGAGAATTTTATATGACAGGAAGTATTGGAGTTTTGATGTATTCACCAAAATATCAGACTCCGGAAGATATGATTCGGGATGCCGATACAGCTCTTTATAAGGCAAAACTTTCCGGCAGGGCACGGTATGTTGTTTTTGATGAACAAATGCATACTACGGCTGTTCGTCACATACAGCTTGAAAATGATCTTCAGGCGGCACTTAAAAATAAAGAATTTTATTTAAACTATCAGCCGATGGTTTCCCTCAAGAACGGACTCATTACCGGTGTTGAGGCGTTGCTTCGCTGGAATCATCCAGAAAAAGGCATGATATCACCCTTAGAGTTTATTCCCTTGGCAGAAGAGACAGGAGCAATTATTCCTATAACAGAGTGGATTTTTGAAGAAGTAACACGTCAAACAAGGGAGTGGTGTGATATGGGATTTCCTGTTCATTTTGCGATTAATCTTTCTGCTCTTCACCTTGCACAAACAAATTTACCTAAAATTATTGAAGAAGGTCTATCAGAAAATAGCTTAGATCCAGATTACCTTGAATTAGAGATTACAGAGACTGCTGCAATGAAAGAGTTTGACTTAGCTCTAACGACATTGCATCGATTGCGCTCCATAGGCGGGCATATTTCTATTGATGACTTTGGCGTTGGATATGCTCCATTTGTCTATTTAAAGAAATTTCCTATTAGTAAAATTAAGATAGATATATCTTTTATCAGGGATATATCTAAAAATCTTAATGTTATGGCCATTATTGAGGCTATGATTGCAATGGCACATATTTTAAGAATTAAAGTTATTGCTGAAGGGGTCGAGACTCCAGAGCAACTTATGTTCTTGAGACAGCAAAAATGTGATGAAATTCAAGGTTTTCTTTTTAGCCGTCCTGTTTCTTCTGAGCGCATCACGCAGTATTTTCTTGAAAAAAAACGTCTATTTTAACCTAGAAAAAAAGTGTTTTTTTTGTTAGCGCTTTCTTGAAAACGTCATTTTTTGTGCTATACTCTAATTGTTAAAACGTTCTTTAAGGAATTTGAAGAGTAAACTACTTGAAAGAGTAGGGCACAAAGCCGTGAACCTTAACCGAGAGGAAAG
>JAOZRJ010000112.1:3407-5611 GCA_029931885.1 Candidatus Omnitrophota bacterium
AGTTTTTCAAAGGGTTTTTTGTTTTTTAGTGGCTGGAGGAGAGTATGAATAAAAAATTTATAGTTTTGTTAGTTTTTTGTCTGATTTTTTTACAAGCAGGACAATCGATTGCAAATGAGCCTCAAAAACCATTCGAAAACAATCAATATCACAATGCACAATTTAAAGGGGCGATAAATTTTGATATGAAACATGTCGATCAAAGCCTTATCAAGTGGATGAAAAAAAATGTAAGCCAAGAAACAGGGCTTCCATTGAGCTTTGAGATTCCTTTTGAGTCAAAATCTGATGTTTATGCACAGATGGGTGACCAGTATTCGGCAAATGGCATTATTGAACGTGTCATTGTTGAAGAAGGGCTTGTTGTATATGATGGTGCAGTTCGACAAATAGTTTTTACAATGCTGGGAAGTTTTGAGAACTTAGAGGAAGCATACAAGCCAATTGATGTTTATTGGAATGGAGAATTAGGAGATTTAGCAAATATTAGGGCAGGATATCCGATTAATAATTTTGTTTATGATACAGAAAACCCTGATGCAGTTTCTTCAGATTTGACAAAAAAAGGGGAAAGAGGTTTCATTTTCAGGATTATTAATGCTAATGGACGATATACAACCCAAGATCCTCTTGATGGAAAAAAAGAATTTGAGGGATTTCCTACTTGGCCTGCAATTCATTGGGAAGACTGGAAGCCTGTAGCTGGTGAAAATGCCTGGATTGTTATGTCTGCGTTACATCTTTATCATAAAAAATATTTTAATTTTGCATTAAATAAATATGATCATTCTGATGATTCTATAGAGCTTTCATTGGCAGAAGAGCTTGCAAGAGCAGCAATTCTTTTACAAGCTGAAAATGGTGGAATTCGTATGGCACCTATTGGAACATATTTTTCTGAAGGAGATCAAGGAAAAAGATGGTATAATCTGATTTCAACAGAAAATAATTTATCCTGGTATGCGGCTTTTCGCATGCTATATCAGGTTACACAAAAAGAAATTTATAAAAACGCAATGATTTCAATGGACTCATATTTTAGGACAGCTTGGGATAACGATAAAGGATATTTTCATCAGGGAATGAGATATGAAGGCGGCCGTTGGCTGTTAGAAGAAAAACATTTTGCAACAGATGTTCAGACATGGAGCGTTTTAGTTTTAGGATGTGAGACTATAGATAAATGGCTTGGCGAAGGATCTTCGTATCGCGCCTGGGAAGCCGTAAAGAATCTTTCAGGATCCAGAGATAATGAGGGAAGACTTTTAGGTGTTGGCTTTACTACTGAAAATGATCGTATTTCTGTTGAGTGGACTGCCGGCGCCATTTTTGCTGCAAAAAATATTTCTGAGTACTATAAGTATGATAATCCTAAATGGGCCACGAGTGCATCAGTTGATGCTAAGGATATGAGAGATGGTATCGAATCTTTACGATTTGAATTAGCGGATGGGCGTGCAGCCTATTCTTATTCATCAAAAAGAGATTGGATTCCTTTTGGTTGGTTTTCTCATGATCCTAACGTTTTAAGCTTGGCATCAACGGCTTGGGTTGTTTTACTGGATGCAGATTTTAACCCATTTAATTTGCCTAAACAGCAGAGTATTATTTCTAATTTTGAGCTTGTTGAACTGGGAAAATAAATAGAAAAAATCTTTGATTTATCTCTCTGATGATATAATAATTACATATGAAAAGAATATTTTTTTTATTAATTTTGTCTGTTCTAATATTTGTGTTCATTCGTGCAGGTTTTTGTGACGTTATTCAGCTGAAATCTGGAAAGTCTGTTGAAGGTAAAATTGTCAGCAAAACTTATGATTCGGTCAAGGTTGATTTAGGAGCCGGTATTTACGTAACGTATTATATCGATGAGATTTCTCGCATTAAGATTTTTACAAAAGAACCAATGGTCGCTATTTGTGATAAGGATTCTTCTGAGGGGCTTTTAAAATGGGGTGATAGTAAAGGGGCTCTGGCACAGGTTAAAAACTGGAAGGAGATATTAGATAATTTCTTTTCGATGGAAAATTTTTCCGCTATGAAAAATGCTGTTTTTCAGAAGATTGCTCCTGTTGTTGAGAAAGTAACGGGCAAGAAGGCAGCTCCAAAGCCTATTGAAGAAAAGAAGAAGCCTTCTTTAAAAGATTTAATAGAAATAATCACTGAAAAGCAGGCATCTCAGAGAGAGGAAAGAATTAATT
>JAOZRJ010000283.1 GCA_029931885.1 Candidatus Omnitrophota bacterium
GACGTCTTAGATTGCTTTGTCGGCTACGCCTCCTCGCAATGACTGGGGGATAGTCGCCACTTCGTGGTTCGCAATGGTAACATGAAAAAGGACCTTCCTCCCAGGAGATGTCTAAAAGAGGCCTTTAAAAGCCAAGACATTTTTGGATCTCGAGGATCAAATGGTATTATGTAAAAATACAGTACCATTAACCTTAGAAGGAGGCCCTATGAAGAAGTATATCGGATTGGATGCGCATTCGTCAACATGTTCTTTTTGCGTGATGGATGAGCGAGGGAAAATTCACGATGATGTAAAAATTGCAACAAACGGAAGATTATTGCGAGAATATGTTCGAAATGTATCCGGCAAGAAGAAATTAACATTTGAAGAATGTGAGCTAAGCAGTTGGTTATACGAAATGTTTAAAAATGAAGATTGCGAATTGTTAGTCTGTAACCCGGTTGCAAACAAAAACTATAAAAAAGCCAAGACGGACAAGCTTGATGCGCGTCAATTGGCAAATTTATTGAGAGGTAATTTTTTAGAAGCCGTTTACCACGATGGATCGGATCGAGAGAAATTCAGAGATCTTATGAGTGGTTACCAACAATTAGTTGATGACGCTACAAGAGTAAAGAATAGATATAAGTCACTATTCCGAAAAGATGGTGAAAGGCCTATGGGCGAGAAGGTTTACAATGATGAAAGTTTACTTGAAGGGTTAAGCCGGGAGGATTTACAATTTGTAGGCAAACAGATGTATCGTTTACTTAAAGAGATGGAGCAAGGAAGGAAGGAATATGTGAGTGAAATAAAAAAATACGGGAAGAAATTCGAAGAGATCAAAGTTTTAAAAACATTAGTCGGCATAGCAGATATTCAAGCATCCAAGATAGTCGCACAGGTGATTGATCCAAGGAGATTTAGAAATAAGCACAAATATTTTAGTTACTGTGGTTTAGTCCGACATAGACAAACTAGCGGGGACAAGAATTATGGAGATAAGAAAATATGGGGAAATCGATCCTTAAAATGTGTATATAAAATGGCTGCAAATTCAGCCCTTAAAGGAAATAATGTATTTAGGGAATACTATGATCGGTTAAGGCTAAATGGAAGCGGACATAAAAATGCTAAAAATGCGGTTAGCAGAAAGATAGCGGCAATAAGTTTGCAGCTATGGAAAAATAATGTGAAATTTAAACCAGAGATGGTGTCAAACGGTATAATCGAGTAAAACAACGTGAAATGCAGAACATCACATTTTTTTGTTTTCTCGAGAGAGGGATGAGGTCCAAACGTCATTGACCTGATAGGTCCAACGCAATGGTTGACACTCCCTCATTTATATCGAAACTTACTATGCTCTTAGAGAGCACTAATAGATGACTGAAAATTGACCGTTTGGCAATATTTCACAAAGTAGTAATTGTAAGAAAACAAAAGTGGTAAAAAAACTGCTAATATCGTTTGAGGTAACTCGTACCGAGAGGAAGCATGCAAAATGCGTCATTTTGCTAATAGGAGAAGTGTTTATTCTTGACATGCTTTTTCATAGATGAC
>JAOZRJ010000284.1 GCA_029931885.1 Candidatus Omnitrophota bacterium
GCATTAAAGTAGGTGTGTAATAATGGCACTACCAGATCAAGAATTATCAGTATCACTAGCAGACGGTGAAGTAGATGACGTTTGGGTGGGTAATAAGTATAAGCGTGGGTTTGACCGAAACTTGCCAGATACGATGGGTGATGTCGCATATGATGAATCTACGAGAACTTTTACTCATGCCCCTAAATCTGGCCAAGATGAGTTTTATTTCTTTGTCATGGGGAACAAGATACATAAAACTGCAACAGATTCTATCGTATGGCCTGACGTAACAGGGACATATTACTTTTATTATGATACTGACGGTGTGTTGCAATACACCATTAACTCTGATTTTGTTGAAGCAATATTTATTCCAGCATGTATTTGTGGCCTTGTTTATTGGAATGCGACGACTCAGAAAGCACTTATTCAGGCAGGCGATGAAAAGCATGGGGTTTCTGCAGAGGCGTACTGGCACTTAAATCATCATCTAGGTGTTGGCGCACAATGGAATTTTGGTTTAAATCCACTTGGCTTTGTAGACGGTTCTGATACCTACAGCGGTTTTAGTCTTGGGGTAAGTTCTGATGAAGATATTTTCCACACCACACCAGCCTCAACGACTAATCCTTTTGTGTGGCGAGAAGGTGCTGATGGTGAGTGGGTAGAGAGTGCGCCTGATAATAAGATTGCTCACATGGGATCAAGTTACGCCTATTGGAATGAGTGGACAGGAAGTATCTGGCAACTAACCGAAAGTGCAAGCTCAACTGATTACATTATTTACTTTTCAGCTTGGACGAATGATACAAACAATCCTGTTAAAAAGCTCGTAGGACAGAAAACATACTCATCCCGAAATGCTGCGAGAGAAGGTTTACAGCTTGAACTTACTGCAATCAAAATGCAAGGGCTGCCCGGAACTGAGATTTATTCTGTTATTGCTTACATTGCTAAACGTAACGGTGATTTGGAAGATGATGGAAACGGAAACGCTTATGTTGATTTAAGACTCGAAATTGGATTTTAAGGATAAAATAAAATGATAATTACAATACCACACAAAGACCGCATCCCCCAGCATGATACACTTATTCTAAAAGCAATGTCATGGGTGGCTGAGATAACAACAACACCAGCACACGACCGGACTATCATCACGATTGACAGAAAAGGTGAACCATTTGTATCTCAAGCTGATTTTGATGCCATGCTTGCCTTGCCCTGCACTGTAGATCAAGCAAGTGTTTGGATTGAGCAACCGTTTTCTATTCTTTCTGAAAATGTTGATGAGAAGTTTCCCGACTGCATTACCTTTGATGAAAATGACGAAGAGCAACGCCGGATATATAGCGACTATGCCCCATGGCACAAGGTCAGTAATGACGGTTTGAAAGTGATTATCCAGTGTGTCCATGTCAAAGTTGGCGAGAGTTGTGGATATGGCTTAAGCAATGATGAGCTGTTAATCTGGAATAAGGTTTTCGGTAATCTGCTTTGCCGCCAGTCTTACGATGCTTTGATGCTGACTGATAATTACAAAACGGTG
>JAOZRJ010000113.1 GCA_029931885.1 Candidatus Omnitrophota bacterium
GTTTTTTTTAGCAATTCTTCAAGTGCTTGCTTCTTTCGCTTCTTTTCGTCTTGGCTTGCATGATCAACTATAAGCTTTCCGTTCAAATGATCTGTTTCGTGCAAAATAACACGTGCGAAGAAATCTTCACATCTGAGCCTACACTTCTTGTTATCTTCATTAAGATATTCAACAACAATTTTCTTTGGCCTTTTGACATTAAATGAAATTCCAGAAAAGCTTAAGCATCCTTCTTCCATAATCTCCTGCCCTTCAAGCCCTGTAATCTTTGGATCAACAAAAATTCTTGGGAAATCCGGAATATCAACGATAAATATCTGCTTATTAATTCCAACTTGAGGCGCAGCAAGCCCGATTTCTGTTTCATTGTCTTTTATCGTATTCATCATTGCCTCTATAAGCATTCGCTCTGCTAAACCTACTTTCTTAACAGAATCCGACTTCTTCCTTAGGCAAGGATCTCCATAAGTTCTAATTTTTAATTTTGTTTTGATCATCTAAATAAACAACTTTTGCCGTTAATTTTTCAGAATCTTCTTTCTCAACCAACCCATAACTTAAAATAACTAATTTGTCTCCAATACATCCACAACGTGCCGCCGGACCGTTTAAACAAATTGTTCCAGAATTTGCTTTTCCTAAAATAACATAAGTCTCTATACGAGACCCGTTATTAACATTTAAAACCTCCACTTTTTCACCAGGGAAAATACCCGTAGACTTTAAAATCGCTTCATCAATCGTGATACTCCCTTCGTAATAAAGCTCAGCTTCTGTTATGCAAGCATTGGCAATCTTTGCCCTCAGCATCGTTATTAACATGGCTATCCTCTCTGATTATATTTACAAATTTTTATTAATACTATCCAACAAGCGATCTTTAGTAACGGCACCGACAAGCTGATCAACAGGTTCACCTTTTTTAAACAAAATTAATGTCGGAATAGACATAACGCTATGCTTGATGGCCAGTTGTTGAGCCTCGTCAACGTTAACTTTTCCTATTTTTATTTTTCCGGATAATTCATCAGCAATCTCATCGACAACTGGACTCATCATTTTGCAAGGCCCGCACCATTCAGCCCAAAAATCAACTAAAACCAGTAGCTCGGACTTTAAAACTTCTTGCTCAAAATTTTGTTCTGTTAAATGAAGTGCTCCCAAAAAATTTTCTCCTTATATATATGTATATATTGAAAGATATTATACAAATAATTAAGTTTTATATCAATAATATTTTTATATGCTTTTAAAAACAAAAAGTGCATAACTTATTATTTTACAATAAATTATGCGCCTTCTAAAATATCAACAAAAGAGCTAAAGGGTAATAAAAAGGACACATGTTTTCATCTGTGCCCTTTTTATTACCCTTTAGCTTTAAAAAACTTTACTTCGCTATTTTTTGTGCCAACTCAATAACTCGATTGGAATAACCCCATTCGTTATCATACCATCCAATAATTTTTACCATATTACCTACGGCTATGGTAGCTAAAGAATCAAAAATACAGGAAGCTGGATTGCCAACAATATCAATTGAAACAATCGGCTCATCGCAATATTCCATAATACCTTTTAAAGAACTTTCAGCTGCTTTTTTCATAGCTGCGTTAACTTCTTCAGCAGTAACATCTTTTTTGAGCTCTGCTACAAAATCCGTTATCGAACCATCAGGAGTCGGAACGCGGATAGCCATCCCATTTAATTTCCCATTAAGCTCAGGGATAACCTTACCCACAGCTTTAGCCGCACCAGTGGTTGTAGGAATCATAGAAACCGCAGCCGCACGAGCCCTTCTTAAATCTGAATGCGGAAAATCATGAATCATTTGATCATTAGTATATGCATGAATAGTAGTCATCAAACCTTTAACTATTCCAAAATTATCATTAAGAACTTTAACCATTGGAGCAAGACAATTCGTTGTGCAAGAAGCATTTGAAACAACAACATCACTATCCTTTATGTCCTCAGTATTCACGCCTAGAACAATAGTATTATCAATCTCATCCTTAGAAGGTACTGTTAAAATAACTTTTTTAGCACCGGCTTGAATATGACCCATGCATTGTTCTTTTTTGCGAAATACTCCAGTGGACTCAACCACAACATCAATTCCGTATTCTTTCCATGGAAGTTCCGCAGGTGACTTAATCGATGTAACTGGAATCTGCTTGCCATTAACAACAATAGCGTTATCCTTGGCTTCTACGACTCCAGGAAATTTTCCCTGAACAGAATCATATTTTAATAAATAAGCCAATGTCTTGGCGTCTGTCAAATCATTAATGCCAACGACGTCGAAATCTTTATTGTCTACGGCTGCGCGAAGAACCATTCGCCCAATTCTTCCAAAACCATTAATTCCAATCTTCATCCGTACCTCCTATTGTAAAATTTATTATTATGCTGTTAAGAAAAACTATTATAATCGTTAAAACCATTAAGTCAAGTTTTTAAGAAAATTAAGCTTTGCGAAAAATATCGATAGATTTTAACCTAATTGAACATCCCTCAAGCACTTTGCCGCTATAGATGGATCTGTGGGAACAACATAACAACCTGTTCCCCACTCAAACCCGGCCGTATTTGTCAACTTAGGCATAATCTCGATATGCCAATGACAACTTTCAGGATGCTTATACTTTATTGGAGCTGTATGGATAAAAAAATTATAAGAAGGATCGGATAAACAAATCTTATTTCGAGTTAAAAGCTCCTTTAAAATAAGCCCTAAATTATGCTTTTGCTTATCATCCATATCACAAAACTGAGCTTGATGTTCTTTGGGCATAATCCAAGATTCAAACGGAAATCTGGATGTATACAAAGAAAAACAAATAAAATCTTCATTTTGTATAATAATTCGATCGCCATCTTGTTTCTCTTGATCGATAATATCACAATAAACACAACGCCCACGATTTCGATAATACAAGTCCGACCCTCTCAATGCCTCTAATACGTTCTTTGGAATCATTGGAAGCGCAATGACTTGACTGTGGGCATGTTCAAGGCTTGCACCAGCTTCTACGCCGTAATTTTTAAAAATAAGGACATATTTAAATCGTGGATCCTTTGCAAGATCAATCGATCGGCTGCAATATTTGCTAATAACATCAAACATTTGTTGATCACTAAACTCTGGAAAATCCGTACAATGATCCGGAGTTTCAATAATAACCTCATGAGCGCCAATCCCATTTGAAATATCATAAAGCCCAATGCCTCTTCTATCAATTTCTCCATGAATATCAAGTGCTGGAAATTTATTTGGAACAACGCGAACATCCCACCCTGAAGAATTAGGCTTTCCGTTATCACGGCGGACAACTTCAATCTCACCAGGAGTTCTTGCTTCTCGACCAGGACAAAACGGACAAATTTCTTGTTGATGAAATTTACGATTCTCTTTTCCGTAATCTTCAGGCAGAAGGGAATCAGTAACATTAACAATAACCCAACGTCCTAAAACAGGATCTCTTCTTAGCTCCCTCATGAAACCTCTACTTCTCTTAAATAATTTGCCGCTTCCTCGGGCGGAATTGGACAAATATAAAAACCAGTCCCTTTCTCAAATCCAGCTGTATGCGTTAATCTTGGCATAACTTCAATATGCCAATGATAATCATCCTCGATATTACTATCTTTTAAAGACTTATTCTTTTTCCGTTGAAAAGGTGCCGTATGAACAACAAAATGATACGCTGGATCACCTAATCCCTTTTTAATCTTCAACAAAACTTCTTTTAAAATCTTTGCAAGCTCTACCTCTAATCCAACAACTCCTTTCGAAAATTGTGCATGATGTTTTTTAGGTAAAATCCATATTTCAAAAGGAAATCGCGATGCAAACGGAACTAATGAAACAAAATGTTGGCTTTCTGTAATAATCCGCTCGCTAAATTCACACTCTTGCTTAATTAAGTCACAATAAACACATCTCTCATGATAATCATAATACTTCTTAGCACCATTGAGCTCTTCCTCAACTCTCATGGGAATAATTGGTGTTGCTATAATTTCTGAATAAGAGTGCGTAATATTCTGTGCATCACGCGACCAATTATAATTTTTATGCGCCAAAACATATTGCAGGCGCTCATCTTTTTCAAGATCATTAGTTCGATTAACATAAGCTTCAATAACAAGCTTTATCTGTTTAATGTCCAAATCTGCCATATTTGCGACATGCTTCGGCGTCTCAACAATAATTTCATGAGCCCCTCGCCCCTCTAACACATCATAAAGACCGTGACCTTTCGGAGTTAAATCAACATCAGCTTCTAAAATAGGATTTTGGTCCGGAACAACTCGCAACTTCCATCCCGGCGTGTTTGGCTTTGAACGATTCTCGCGAACAGCAGAAATTTCTAACGGGGTTTCTTTTTCATGTTTCTCGCAAAAACAACACTCTTTCTCAGCAGAAATATCTTCCACGGCTTTATCAGTAACAATAAAGTTTCCAGGACGTCTAGCTCTATCTTTGGCAATAATGACCCATCTACCAATAATCGGGTCTTTTCGTAATTCGTGCATATTTTATCCTTTGCTTGTTGCAAAGATTATAGCATAAAGCGAATATAAGAAAAATATTTTCCGCGAAATTATTTAAAAATAAACCCTACGTCGAGCTTGTGTCCAACGACAAAACTTTTTGCATCCATAGGTTTTGAAGATTCAGGATGAACCTTTTTAACAAGAAGAGCCTGCTGAGATGTATTAACGATAAAGCCTTGCTTTGAAATAGCTAAAATTTCTCCAGGTATCGCATCCTTGCTAAAAGAGGCTACAACTTCTGATTCTAAAATCTTTAAAATCTTTCCCTCATAATAGGTAAATGCGCTTGGCCAAGGCAAAAGGCCCCTAATAAGATTATGAATCTTCTGCGATGTTTCGCTCCAAGAGATAAGACCCATTTCTTTTTTTAATTTTGGCGCATATGTAACATTTTCTGCATTCTGACTTTCTAGGCGCAAAGATCCTTTTTCAACATCTTTAAGACATTCCAAAAGAAACGGTATACTTTTCTGAATCATCTTTTCTCGCAAAACAACCGAAGTATCATTATCTCTGATATCAACCGTCCTTTGAGCAAGAACATACCCAGAATCAAGATCCTGATTAATCTTTGCGATAGTAATGCCCGTTTGTTTTTCACCATTAATAATAGCCCAATTAATAGGCGCTGCTCCTCGATATCTTGGAAGAAGCGAACCATGAACATTAATACAAAATATTTTTGGTATTGCTAAAACTACATCAGGCAAAATTCTTCCATAAGCAATAACAACAAAAATATCAGCATTATAATCCTTCAAGCAATCCAGAAAATCTTCGTCTTTTAAATTTCTGGGCTGAAGCACATCTATATTATTCTCACCAGCCACTAATTTTACCTGTGGAGCGGTTATACGCAAAGATCTTCCCTTCGGCCTATCTGGCTGTGTGACACATGCCAAAACATCATGACGAGAACCAATAAGATTCTCTAAATTCTTG
>JAOZRJ010000114.1 GCA_029931885.1 Candidatus Omnitrophota bacterium
ACCCTGTATAGTTCTAGGATGAATTTTTTCTCCTTTTTCAGAAACATACGTGTCAGTTATTGAAAATCCGCCATATAAAAAATTAGCTGCCTGATAAACATATCCAGGTTTTCCGACCAATCCATCAGCCCAAGTAAAAAGATATTTAATGTCAGTGTTTTCTTTGAGCCATTTTACCGACAATGATAACAATTGCGATTCACTATTTTTAGGCATTGCGTCGTCCATGCACATTTTCCCAATCTCGAAATAATCCTTAGTGTTTAAATCGGGAAATAACGCTTGTATTGTATGTTTAGGTCGAGTTCCCCACCCAAACGTAATTACGCCGACAATCTCATTATTGTTGAAGCAGCCCAGAAAATGTTTCGTGAGTCTAGGCATTACATTAGAATAATGCCTAGTGGATATAAAATCTATTGCCGTGCCTTTATAGATTGGTCTTAATTCCATATTATCTTTATAGTGTGTCAATCAGCTGATGTAAAGCTTGAACCTACGTATGTGTAATTACTATCAGTCGAATTTGTGACTGTGAATGTCGGTGACCAACCAGATGAATCATCTGTATCTTCAAAACTGATAGTTTCTGACTTCATCCCTAGCCATTTCTCAGCTTGTGGAATCAGTTTGTCTATATTCTCTTCAGTTTTTCCAAAGATTTCTACATTCTCGGCCTTGATATGGACTATACGAGAGATTTGATCTTGCCAATCTTTTCTGTTGTATTCTTTCACAGCCACTTCCCCTTACAGACTTTCATCATGATAGTGCAACAGGCGGCCAGATTGATCTCCCTATCGATAGTAGTTCCGTCTTTGGCCGCCCATTCTCCTAATATCTCTACAACATCCGGCTTGATTTCATTTTTCAAGAATTCATCCATGTTTCCATACATAGTTGAATAGAACGTCTGCGGATCTAATGCGGTCACCAACTTGCGCATGTCGTCAAACTTGAGCGATTTCATAACATCTACTAAGTTGCTGACAAGTTTATCATCTTGATAATCGAATATACCTTCGCCGATCTTGCCATGTGCTTTACTGAATTTCTGCAATTCATTTAGGATCTTACGGAAATCGGGAAATAATTCTGTGATGAATTGCGCAAGAACTTCCATGTCATACTCCACCCCTTCATTGTCTAGGATGAACTGACATCGCTTGAAGTATTGAACAACCAACTCTTCTTTCTCAGACTCGTTAGCGCCAAACTGAAAATGTTGAGTTCGGGAATCGAGTGGCCCGATAATTTTCTGATATCTGTTGGTGATGAAGATAAATCGACAGTTGGTATGAACCTCTTCTATGAGTCCTTTAAGGGAGTCCATAGCCTCAGTGCTAAGTCTGTCACACTCGTCAAGGATCGCGATCTTTTTGCCGCCGAAATTCTCAATGGAATTGGTAGTTGCGAAACGAGTGACTTCAAATCTGATGTCGTTGATGGATGTATTGAAACTACAATTCATGTGCATCATTGTAGCGTCAAGTTCTTTGGTGATCGATTTTGCAGTGGCCGTCTTCCCTGTTCCATGAAGTCCCGAAAATAATAAATTAGGAACTTCACCGTCTTCCTTGACTTGCTCTAGGAACTGACGGACACCGGCTGGTACAATAAGATCATCAAAGTTTTGCGGGCGAAACTTTTCACACCAAATACTGCTCTGTCCTATGTTTTTCATTCGTTGTCTTTAGAAAGTTATTCTGAAAATTGACTTACACCGATGTAGTAATCAACATCTAAAAATTCATTACGCCACTTTGAAATTTCTTTCTCACTTATTTGAACGTGATAATCCCCATCCAGTAGGACAAACTCTTCAAGGTTCATGTATAGAACCGTTCCCTCTGGCAGATCATTCTGAATCAACAGTTCGCCTGTGATCATGAGTTCCGTTGGGTTGGTTTTATTCGCAAGTGACTTCTGTGCGGCAATAATTCGAATGCCGTCAGGTGTAGAGTCAAAATAAATCCTTTCATGCTTCAGGATGCTGGTGACTTTCTTCAGGATTGCAATCTTTTCAGCGGGGAATTTGAATTCGAGATTGATAGGTACTTTTGAAAATTTGCGTGATACATCTTTCACGTCCGGCAACATGTCCAGAGGCGTGGTGTTGTACGTTGCTTTAAAACTGTCATTGGTTATATAAATGACGCCATCTTCAACTTCGAGTTGGCTCCCCGATATAGATCCTATCGTGGTAAGGAATTCATCAAGATCAAAAATACCATAAGGATCGTGATCATATTCAGATTCAAACTGGTAATAAGCAAGTACAGATTTTTTCAAACCGTTAACTACGGCGAATCTATCGGGCAGGACTATCATACTTGGATTGATAGTCGCAAAGTTCTTCAACACCTTAATCTCGGTGTCAGTATATGAGAATTGACTCATTTCGTTCACTCCTTTTGAATGTTTAAATTATATAATTAGTATATCAAAATTTTGTTAGTTTGTCAACTAAACTTTTAGCATCTGCTCTATATGTGTCAACAGTTCGGGATTTGCCAGATCTTCGTTGATATACACATTATGTATGGTCAATGTGTGCATTCGGACATTAAACTCCGCATTTATATTTATTATATTCAACTTATCCACGAAATGACCCTCTTTGACGTAACGAAATAGATCAGATATAGGTTTTTTGAAATGATTGTATATAACGGCCCTGTAATTCTTTTCTTCACAGAAAACAAATAAATCGTTTCCTTCGCAACATAATCCACACGATATAGATAACATCATTTCCTCATTTTGTTTAACTGATATATTATTATATCACAAGAAAGAAGTAAAGTCAATAGACGACTCTACTTCTTTTTAGATAGCGGATTGAGGACTTCTTCCTCTTCCAATATTTCATCCACATAGTTTTTGAAGTTTTTTATTTTGTGGGACTTTTCTTTTAACAACTTAAACTTGGGGCGTTTCTCTTTTTTGAAGGTCTTTCCCATATCTTACAGCCCGGTATGTCTCATTGGAATGGAGTCGCCCATTGAGGTTCTTACTACAAAATTGCGATTCTTAGCTCGATTCATGGCATTGAGCATTATTTGCGTGGTGTCGTTTTGTCGCCAATATTGTGGCGATTGTCTTTTGAGTCCTGTGTGGTATGTCATCTCAGCAGTTTTATCTTTGATTTCAAAAATGTTGAAATCACCTTCAGTATAATTTGAATACTGCTCATTTTCTTCTATTACTTCTCGGTCTTTAGTCATTTTCTTTTTTCTCCTTACGGGTTTACTACCTAAACGACTTGTGCTGAGCGCCACATTGGCTACTCCTACTGCACCTTCATCTTCGTTTGTATTTATCTTCTTACTTGCTTTTTCAAGTGTCTGTTCATACAACTTCAGGATTTTTAATTCCATAAATTCGCTTCCTTAACTATTTGGTTAAAAATTCTCACGTTGGTAGACTCTATAAAAGAATCTTTAACAAATTTTATAAATCTTTTATCAATCTTAAACACATTATTGGCTATTTTCAGCAAGTTAATCGATTCCAGAAAATAATGCTCTCGGCCTGTATTGTTATATTTGCTTATGAGATTGTTGATTTTTTTGATCCCCTTGATGTCTTCGTCTAACATGTCGGTGGATCGGTATACTTTATAAAATTTAAATATGTCAATCTGTTCCATCTTTGGTTAGTTGTAGTATTATTAACTTATATTCAAAGTTATTTATACTCACAGATTCGGCCAAATTCTCATTAAATCCAAGATGTTTGTTTATCTTGTGCTGAAATATTTGAACTATCGTGCCCCACTTTTTATCGTCGTTGCCATCGTATTTTCCATAATCCGCAATGATTTTCTTCGCCTCTTTCCAATACTTCTCCAGAGTCTTCATAGAAACGCCGTATTTGTCGGCCAATGATTTTAAGTAAGGCGCTGGCATGTTTTATACTTTTTTCCAACCCAAGAGTAATCTTCAATGTTTTTAGGAAAATTTTTGCCGGTTTTGATATATTCATCATCATTTAAATCTGAAAATCCCTTGGTTGTAATTCGCAATACAACACTTTCAGATAATGTTGACTCTAATAGTTTTTTAAAGTTGTTCATTTAAAAACTCCTTGCCTTTTTTTGTGATTTTAAAATTCACGACGCCTCTTTTACTACTGGTGACGTCCGTGTAGTCCCGATCAACAAGACCCACAACGGGACAATCTTCGTTTAAATCTTCGACACTGACAGGGACGACCTTGCGGGCATCCTGGCCAAGTCTTTCCAGAAACATCCGTTGATCAACTGTTAGTGGATCATTTATGATGACGTCAAAGATTTCCTTGGCATTTCGTTTCATGATTATTTAACTTTGTCAGATTCCTTATCAATCCACTGTGCAATAGTCATCAGTGTACGTTTATCAGCTTTTGCCAATATCTTTTGAACTTTAGAAACAATTGCAGAATCGGCTTCTTTAGCTTCATCGATTTCTTCCTTTTCGCATGTGCCAGATCCGTCACCGTTGCCATCGCCTTTGCCTTTGCCAGGTCCAAGACCTTTGCCTTTAGCTTCATCGATTTCTTCTTCTTTTTCTTCTACTTCTTCTACTTCCTCTGCTTCTTTCAACATGCCTTCGTAAATACTTAATAGAGTGTCACTCATGGTTTTTCCTTGATTGTTTTTGATTGTTATATTTTTTTGAAAAATTCAATAATTTTATTGGCTCTTACACGGCTACCAGCAACTTTGTCGAATTTCACTGCCACTTTTATAATTCGTTCATCCTTCATATATGAAAATTCTTCTTGCTCATATCCACCCAATTCTAGCAATCGCATTCCTTGAATTCGATCTTCGGCGTCGATTTGTTTTTTAATGCTATTATCTTTTTTGGCTTCATCTAGTAATTCTTTAAAATTGTTCATCCTTTATCCTTTTAAGTAATAACTTATCATTGTAGGCGTTACATTTAATATTCTTGATATTTCAGCTTTCTTTAAGCCTTGATTAAATAAATTAATCGTCTGTTGTTTTCTTTCTTTTGATTTTGCCGACCTTTTAGATTTAGCCCTTGCTGACATTACATTTTTTACATATTCTGGATCTTGCCACCAAGACTTTGTTTGGTTTCTGTGAAACTCTTGTTTTTTCTTTAAGTTTTCACCCGTATTTACTCTAATAACGGCAGCTTTTGCCTTTTCAGAATTCAACAATTGGCCTATGTAAATTTTACCATTGACTTTATTCGTTGTTTTATATATCACGCCCACTTGCAAATCCCCTATAAACTTTACTGTTATTTATAAGAATGTGAAGTTTATTTATTACCGGTTAGATTGTAAAGCATACCAATTAGCTGATTCGCTGCAGCGAATTGCCCGGTCATCTTGAGGAACTGATTTTTATAAAGAAACGTAATTCCTTCCTCAGGCACGATTGCATCCATACCACCCCCAGCCTCAAATCGTTCCAATTCCATTTTCAGTTTAGCT
>JAOZRJ010000115.1 GCA_029931885.1 Candidatus Omnitrophota bacterium
AGAAGAAATGTTTTTTTTGTTCATTTACTGTCTGTATTGCGAAAAAACATCGTATTGATCAATATATTGATAGCTTAAAGAATGAATCAAGAAAATATTTATCAAAAGAAATACAAACTGTTTATGTTGGAGGTGGAACACCAACATTGCTTAATGAGTCACAGCTTAAGTATTTATTTGATGTTATTTATTCATCGTTTCAGATTAAAAAGAATTGCGAGATAACAATCGAAACAAATCCAGACACGATCGACCAATCGAAAGCTGAACTATTGCATCGACTTGGAGTTAATCGGATGAGTGTTGGGGTTCAAAGTTTTAATGATTTTTATTTAAAATTTTTAGGACGAACGCATAATTCAGGGGACGCGTATCGTGTTGTTTCACTTTTGCGAGATCAAGGGTTTGATAATATCAATTTAGATATTATGCATGGCTTTCCTGGTCAAACGATGTCTGATTTGAAAAAAGATTTGCAGTCACTTATAAAACTTAAAAGTGATCACGTATCAATGTATGCGTTAACGATTGAACGCAACAGCCAATTTTTTCGAAAAAAAATTTTTTTGCCAAATAATAATTTGATGGCGAAGTTTTATTCTTTGACTTCTAGCTGTTTGGAAGAAAGTGGTTTCAAGCAATATGAAATAAGTAATTTCGCCAAATCTAAAAAACAATCTGAGCATAACCGTGCTTATTGGGAAGGAAAAAATTATATTGGACTAGGGTTAGGTGCGCATTCTCATTTTAATGGTAAGCGCTATTGGAATATTTCAAAATTATATGAATACATGACTCTTGTGAATCAAAAAGAATCTATTATTGAATTTCAAGAACGATTGAATTCTAGAGAAAGGCTTATGGAGGCGATTTTGTTTGGATTGAGGATGAATGAGGGGGTTTGCGTTTCGAAGATTGAAAAGAGGGTAAAGTATAAATTGTCCTTGGAAAAGAGAGAAATCATTAAGCGATTTGTTACTCAAGGTTTTTTGATTTACGAAAAAGAATTTTTAAAAGCAACTGATAAAGGGAGGCTTGTTTTAGACGAGATATCAGCACGTCTTATTTAGATGATTTCTTTTTAAGGTTTGGTGTAAAGATATGATCACAGTCATAGCAAAAATATTTTTTTACCCAAAGGCTTTTTTCTTTTTTATATTTCGCATAATTTATACGCACTTGTTTGATAATCAGCTTCATTGTGGAATAGAAGGGATATGCGAGTCCGCCAACTATGAGAAGCGTTAAATAAAAATAGAATGTTTCCCCGATGCGGCTTGAGAGAATAGAGCCGACAACGAGCCATGAGGCAAGAAATGCCATTAGTGCGACAGTTGCAGCTGGAAAAGAGACTTTAGATTCTTTTGGAGGGGCAAGTTTTTTTAAAAGAGTTTCCTTTTTTAATTCTGGAAATTTCTTTTTTTTAGATATTTCTGAATCAATATTATCCGAAAAAAGTTTTTGTCCTGCATTTTCTGATTCAAGACAGCGATAGACATAAGAGATCAGATCAGTATATTTTGAATCACATTCTGGACAGAGAATTCTTTTTTCTTTTTTCATAATTAATAAATATTTATTGTTTGGTAGTATTTTTAAACAGTTTCTCGGCTTTGCTTGAAAAGGTTAAAAAGAGTTTTATGAATATGTTTTTTTTGCTGAGGCCTTAGTTTTAATATTTTTAATATCTTTTCTGCTTCATCTAAAAGTGTCGTTATTTTCTTCAAACTGTACTCAAGGCTTCCAGCCTCAATAAATATTTTTTTGATAATTTTTAAGTCTTGATAATTTTTTTTAGATTTTGAGAAATAATTTATAAAATTTTTTCTTTTTTTGCCTGAAAGTTTTTGATAAGCGTGAGCTACAAGGATTGTTTTTTTACATTCATCAATGTCGCTAAGAATAGATTTTCCTATATTTGTTTGCGTTGAGAAAACACCAATAATGTCATCTTGAATTTGAAATGCTTGTCCCATTGCAAGGCCAAAGCGCGATAATTTCTTAAAATCAGATTTTGGTGCCCCAGCAAGAATAGCTCCAATCATTAAAGGGCATTCAAAGGTATAGCGAGCTGTTTTTAAAGAATAGTTTAAGAAGACATCTTTTTCTTTTACACGGCTGAGTTTTTCAAAACCATGGACTATGTCTATAAATTCTCCCATGGCTGTGATGGCTGCAGTTTGCACGAAATATTTTAGCGCTTTTTCTTTTCGGGTGGAATTTTCGTTGATAGACAAAAGAGCGTCTATGGCGAGTGAATAAACAATATCGCCTGCGATAATACTTAAATCATTTCCGAGTTTTTCTTTATTTGTAGTTTTGACAGTTTTTGCAAGAATTTTATGAAGCGCTGGATTGCCTCTTCTTAAGTCAGAGCAATCTATAATATCATCGTGGATAAGCATGAAGTCATGTAAAAGTTCAAGGCAGCAAGACGCAGTATAAAGATTTTTTTTTGAAATTCTTTTTTGAGAGTATCCTTGATAGCATAAAATCATTAAGAGGGGACGAATACGTTTTCCGCTTCGAGAGCAAAAATCTTTGATACTTTTGAACAAAAGCGGGTGCACAAGGTTAAATTTATATTCTTGTTTTCTTTTGCGCAGGAAATCCTGAAGACTTTGATCTATTTCTTTTTTTATTGTGTCGTTCATAATTTCCCTTTTTTGTAATATGTATCTTATCATACCGAGAGAGTGGGTTCAATTTAGATTTTATTTTGATAATATAGTAAGAAATATATATACACGATGTTATAGTTTAATTTGACCAATTGAAAGACAGGAGTTACAATAAATAAAATTTACCCTGTAAGAGAACAAAGTTTTCTAACGGGGCTTATTAACAAGTTTTGCGAAAGAGGATTTTATGAAAAAATTTCTTATATTATTTTTTGTTTTTTGCTGCTTGCCTGTTGTATGTTTCGCAGAGACTATTTATCTTAGCAACGGACAAAGTGTTGAAGGAGAGATTATTGAAAAAACAGATCGCCAGATTAAAATTGATGTTGATGGATTGTCTTTAACATATTATTTGGATGAAATTGATCGGATTGAAGGAGGCTCTGAAGGTTATAATTTAAAGGATGAAAAGACTTCGTTGGTTCCTTTAAAAAAGAAAAATATGCGAGTGACGAGTTTTGATTCTTCAGTGAATTCTGGCTTGTCTAATATGGATAAAAAACAGCTTATTTTAAAATATATGCAGGTTTCTGGAGTCAGAGATAATCTTATTAAGACATTTGCAGATGTTGTTGAACAATCACCTGAAGAAACAAGGCAAAAGGTTTCAAACGTTTTGAACGTTGATGATGTCTTGGGGCAGTTGGTGCCGATTTATGATAAATATTTTACGATTGACGACTTGAATGGATTTATTGAATTTTATGAAGGCCCTTTAGGGCAAAAACTTTTTGCAACAGCGCCTTTAATTTTAAAAGATAGCATGCAAACGAGTTATGAATATATTAATAAGAGATTGCAAGAGTAGTTAAGAAATTTTTGCTAGAAACAAAACTTATTGTTGCTAAATAAGTTGCAGAAAATCTTTCAGGTCGTCTCAGGCCATTTTTTACCGAAAATTCAGTTTTTTCTTCATTTTTACGTCCGAAGAATATATTTTTATAGTTATTATAAGTATATGTATATTATCAACTTATGTGATTTAGCACTCATTAAGATAGAGATTATTTAGGATTTTAGTTTGACCTTAAATACCTTTTTTGCTATATTGTGTAGGTTCTATTGGCCTTTTTCTTAGGAAAATATCAGAGGAAGCCAAGATAAATACCTTTGCTATTCTAGGAGAAAAGACCAGAATATTTTGATTTTTTTGAATTTTTTAATAAATCAAAGGTCAACAAATCCGCATAAAAACATAAGGAGAAAATACTATGATCGAGAGATACACATTATCAAAAATGGGAAATGTTTGGTCTGAAAAACGCAAGCTTGATATTATGCTTAAGATTGAGATTTTAGCTTGTGAAGCAATGACAAAGCTAAAGCTTATTCCTAAGAAATCTATGGAAAATATTAAGAAAAAAGCTAAATATGACTTAGATGAAGTTAAAAAGATTGAGGAAAAAACAAAGCATGATATTGTGGCTTTTATTGTTAATGTTGGTGCTTCTATCGGGCCAGATGCTCGATATTTTCATGCCGGGTTAACTTCTTCAGATCTTTTGGATACATCGCTTTCTGTTCAATGCGTGGAAGCTTGCGATATATTATTAGCGGATGTTGATCGCTTTATGAAAGTGCTAAAAAAACAAGTAAAAAAACATAAAGACACTATTTGCGTTGCCAGATCTCATGGTGTTCATGCGGAACCAACGACTTTTGGATTAAAACTTGCAGTTTGGTATGATGAGATGAATCGTAACTTATTGCGTCTTCAGCAGACAAGAGAAAGCATGAGGATTGGAAAGCTTTCTGGCGCTGTCGGAACTTATGCGAATATTGATCCTTTTGTTGAAGAGTATGTTTGCGAAAAACTTGAATTAAAACCCGCGAATGTCGCAACTCAAATTATTCAAAGAGATATTCATTGCCAATTTTTAACTACACTAGCTCTTATAGGTTCTTCATTAGATAAGTTTGCGACGGAAATTCGGCATCTTCAGAAAACTGAGATTTTAGAGGTCGAAGAACCGTTTTTTAAAGGTCAAATTGGATCTTCTGCAATGCCTCATAAACGTAATCCGATTACTTGTGAGCGAGTTTCGGGTCTTGCGCGACTTTTGCGATCAAATGCATTCGCCGCTTTTGAGAATATTAATTTATGGCACGAGCGAGATATTAGCCATTCATCTGTTGAGCGAGTAATTTTGCCGGATAGCACTATTGCATTGGATTATATGTTTAATAAATTTATTCCAATTTTAGAAGGACTTCTTGTTTATCCAAAGAATATGATTACAAACTTGACAAAAACACGAGGATTGATTTATTCACAGAGAATTCTTCTTGATCTAATGAAAAAAGGGTTAACTCGAGATGATGCATATGCCATTATTCAGAGATGCGCAATGCAAGTCTGGCAGGAGACATCAGATTTTAAAGATGTTTTAAAGCGAGATAGAAAACTACGCAAACATATTGGGCCTGGCGCCATTGATGCATGTTTTGATATTAAATATTATATTCGTCATCGAGATAAGATCTTGAAGCGAATTGGATTTTAAGATACTAAAGCATATTTAAAAAGTGGAGTATCTTATGGAAAAAGTAAAAGCAATTTATGAAGGTAAAGCAAAAATCCTTTATGAAACAGATTCTCCTGATTACTTAATTCAGTATTTTAAAGACGATGCAACAGCTTTTAATGCTAAGAAAAAAGGAACAATTCAGGAAAAAGGTATTTTTAATAATAAGATTTCTAGTCGTCTTTTTGAGTATCTTGAAAAAGAAGGAATCCCGACA
>JAOZRJ010000116.1 GCA_029931885.1 Candidatus Omnitrophota bacterium
AAAAGCGTTATTAGTGAAGTGAACTTTAAAGATGCTTATTTATCCGAAGATAGTCAGAAATATTATGAGAAGGTTAAGCAGATATTATCTCAAGCAGGCATAAAATACAAAGAAGATGCAAATTTGGTTCGCGGATTGGATTATTATACTCAAGTAGTTTTTGAGATTACTAGTCCGGACTTAGGGAGTCAGGATGCTCTAGGTGCCGGCGGACGATATAATCAACTTGTCGAGCAGCTTGGAGGAAGCAAAGGTGTTAATGCTGTTGGTTTTTCTTTAGGACTTGAGCGTATATTATTGGCCTGTAAAAAAGATAATTTGGCAAACGGGGAGAATCTGGATGTTTATTGTATTGCTTTGGATCAAAGTTTATTTGATAAAGCTTTTGAATTGCTAAGAGATTTTCGAGTAAAAGGAATAAAAAGTGACATCAACTATCGGTCGGGGTCGATGAAAAGCCAAATGCGATCCGCGGATAAGAGTGGCGCAAGATATGTTGTCATTCTTGGGAGCGATGAAATAAATCGAGGAGTTGTGTCATTAAAAGATATGCAAACAGGTGAGCAAGTAGAAGAAAAAATAGATCAGCTCACTAACGTTGTTAAGGAGAAGTTATGCTAAGAACACATACATGCGGAGAATTAAATAAAACATGCAAAGACAAGGAAGTTGTTCTTTGCGGTTGGGTTCATAGAAGGCGAGATCACGGAAAATTGATTTTTATTGATATTCGCGATCGTTACGGAATTACACAAGTTGTTTTTGTTCCTTCTGTTAGTAAAGAAGCTCATGACAAGGCACAGCAACTTGGCCCTGAGTTTGTTGTTAAAATTACAGGTACTGTTAATGTCCGACCTGAGAAGAATGTTAATAAGGATGTTCCAACGGGAGATATTGAGTTGTGTGCAACAGGACTAGAGATTCTTAACGAGTCAGAGGTTCCTGTTTTTGAAATTGATGAGGATGATGAAGTGTCCGAAGAGCTACGTTTAACATATCGATATTTGGATCTAAGGAGTCAGAAACTTTTAAAGTCTCTCAAGTTAAGACATAAACTTTGTTCTGCTGTTCGTAATTTTTTAGATAGTGAACAATTTATGGAAATAGAAACACCTGTTTTAACGAAATCAACACCGGAAGGCGCAAGAGATTTTCTTGTTCCGTCACGACAAAGTGCTGGAAGCTTTTTTGCACTTCCTCAATCACCGCAGCTGTTTAAACAAATTTTGATGGTTTCCGGAATGGATAAATATTATCAAATAGTTAAATGTTTCCGCGATGAAGACCTTAGGGCAGATCGTCAGCCTGAGTTTACTCAACTTGATATGGAGATGTCCTTTGTTGAAGAAGAGGATATTTTTGCTTTAACTGAGCAGATGATGAAAGAAATCTTCAAAAAGGTTATGGATATTGATATTCCAATTCCTTTTGCTCGTATAACTCATGCAGAGGCGATGGAAAAATATAAAACTGATAAGCCTGACTTGCGAAAGGAAGGCGAAGATTTTTCTTTTGTTTGGGTTGTTGATTTTCCTTTATTTAAATATAATAAAGATGAGAAGCGTTGGGATAGTGAGCATCACCCGTTTACGTCATTTCGAGAAGAGGATAAAGAACTTTTTGAAGCAAATCAACTAGACAAGGTACGCTCACGTTCATACGATCTTGTCTTAAATGGTAATGAGATTGGAAGCGGTTCGATTCGTATTCATAAACAAGATGTGCAAAAGAAAATATTTGATATAATAGGTTTTGATGAAGAGGAAGCAGAGAAGCGTTTTGGATTTTTGCTCAAAGCGTTTAAATATGGTGCGCCTCCTCATGCAGGGGTTGCCTATGGGATTGACCGCTTGGTTGCTATTTTAAGCGGATTAGATTCTATACGGGATACAATAGCTTTTCCAAAGACACAAAAAGGAAATTGTCTACTGACAGAAGCTCCGGCAGTAGTAGACGATAAACAATTAAAAGATTTAGGAATTCTTTCGATAAAAAAAGGAGGAAAGGATGCATAATAAATTTATGAAATTTTTTGCTGTTGTTTTAGTTGCGTTATTTGTTTCAAGCTGTACTGTAAGAAGTTATGTTCAGGATAAAAGTCGTGTTGATCAGGAAATGAAAGGAAATGCCGGATGCCTGCAAGGGGACTGTCCTTCCGTTGATAGAAGCAATTTAAAGAAAACACGAGCAACGTATGTCTTAGAAATACAAACCGGAAAAAGAAAATCGTCTGTAGCTCCTAAGGAATATGTAGCGGAATCTTATGCAGAAGAAACTGCTGCGCCTAAAGGTGCTGCGCCTATAGTGATTCATGAAGTCGAAGAAACGGTTGCAGTTGAAGTCGTTGAGCCTGAAGAAGGTATCCTTTCCGAATATACAATCGAAAAAGGTGATACTCTTCAAAAGATTTCTAAGAAATTTTATGATACCTATCGACGATGGTATGAAATCTTAGAAGTTAATAAAGATGTTATTACAAACCCAGATCGACTAAAAACAGGAACAGTTATAAAGATTCCTCAAGCACAACTAGGAAAAGAAGAAAATTTAAAGTAAGAAATTATTCATATGGAAAAAAATATTGAATTAAATGATAATCAGGATTTACAACTGCTTTTTGGGAAATATGACCAAAATTTGAAGCTGATTGAGAGTGAGCTTGGAGTTCAGGTTATCCGCACGCAAGAGGGTTTGCGTGTTATTGGCGAAGAAGAAAAGCTTGAACGTGTTGATGGGCTCATAAATTACCTTCTTGATTTTGTAAAAAACGGACAGGACGTTAAGCGTTATGATATTGTTTATGCCTTAAAAATTGCTGAACCTGGAAAAGGTGTTGATTTCAAGCGTCTTTCAAAGCGAAAGATTCCTGTTGCGGCTAAAAAAGGTGCTGTTGTAACGCCTAAAACAAAAGGTCAGGTTGAGTATATTGAGACTATCAAATATCATGATATTGTTTTTGGTATCGGACCTGCAGGAACAGGAAAAACATATTTGGCTGTTGCGATGGCGGTTAACGCGTTGCAAAAAGGATTGGTTCGCCGTATTGTTCTGGCGCGGCCGGCAATTGAAGCTGGAGAGAGTTTAGGATTTTTACCTGGGGATATAAACGAAAAAGTTTCGCCTTATGTACGTCCGCTTTATGATGCCCTTTACGATATGCTTGAGGTTGAACGTGTTGATCAATTTGCAGAAAAAGGCATTATAGAGATTGCTCCTTTAGCTTATATGAGAGGACGAACGCTTAATGATGCATTTGTTATTCTTGATGAAGCTCAGAATTGTACTTCTGACCAGATGAAAATGTTTTTAACTCGGCTTGGTTTTGATTCAAAGGCCGTTATCACAGGAGATGTGACCCAAAGTGATTTGCCTTCCGGAGAAGAATCCGGATTAATATCTGCTGAAAAGATTCTAAGTGATGTCGAGGGAATCAAATTTGTTCATTTAACAGGAGAAGACGTTGTCCGACATGAATTAGTTCAGCGGATTATAGAAGCTTATGAAAAACCGAATTCTAAATAATCTTAAACCATCTCAAATGGTTATTGCACTAAGTTCCGTCCTTGTGCTGGGACTTTTTTGCTATGTATCCGGATTTTCTTTAATCATTCCGCTTTTGTTGCTTTTGCTTGGGCTTTACCTGAGGGCAGTTCGAAGAGCGGATATTAAACTTTTCTTGAACTTAGGATTGCTTTTACTTTTAAATGTTTTTATTGCCTACGCGTTAATAAATTATACCAGCATATCAGCATTTTATATTCCTGTTGCGGCTGTGGCGATGCTTGTAATGCTTTTGTACAATGATTTGCCTCTTGCATTTATTATGGCTTTTGCTTCGAGCGTCTTGGTTGGCTTAGTGGTGGGTAATCGTTTGGATTTAATGATGATCTACTTCTCAGGAAGTTTGATGGGTGCATTTTGCGTAAAAGGTGCAAGAACTCGAAGTGAGTTAATCAATGCCGGTTTCTTTGTGGGTCTTGTACAGGTTTTATGCGTTATTCTGCTTAATCCTTCTCACAATTTCTTATTTACGAGGGATTTTACTTTTAATTATTTGCGCTCATTGTTTTTTAATGGTTTTATATCCGCCTTTGGCGTAATGGCTACTTTGAAAATCTTTGAGAATATGTTTGGCGTTGTTACAAATTTCAGCCTTCTTGAGTTATCTGATTTTAATCACCCACTTTTAAAAAGAATGATTTTAGAGGCCCCCGGAACATATCATCATAGTCTTTTTGTCAGCAATTTAGCCGAAGTCGCGGCTGATAGCATCAGGGCAAATTCTCTTTTGGTAAGAGTCGGGGCTTATTATCATGATATAGGAAAGCTTGATAAACCTGAATATTTTACAGAGAATCAAATCTTTGACAGCAATAAGCATGATAATCTTGAGCCGTCTATGAGCCGTTTAGTAATTCTCAATCATGTTAAAAATGGCGTCGAGCTAGCTAAAAAATATAAATTAAATCCTGCGATCAGAGACTTCATTCAACAGCACCATGGCGCAAGCGTTATGCATTTTTTCTATCAAAAGGCAGTTTCCGAGGCGCAAGAAGGAGAGATCGTAAGCGAGCAAGAATTCCGTTATCCAGGACCAAAACCTCAAACGAGAGAAACAGCTATTGTACTTTTAGCAGATTCTGTCGAAGGTGCTTGTCGTGCCTTGGACGAACCGACGCCAGTGCGCATCGATGAAACAGTCCGCAAAATTATTAATAATAAATTTATTGATGGGCAACTCGATGAATGTAATTTGACGCTAAAAGATTTAAATGAAATCAGTGCAACATTTGCTCGCGTCTTAAGCGCGATGTATCATAGTCGCATAAAATACCCTGAGAAGAAAAATGGCAATACAAATAATCGTAAGAAATCTACAGAAGCGACTTCCGATAAGACCCAATCTAATCAGTCAAAAGATCAAAAAAATTCTGCTTCATAAGCGCATCAAAAACGCTGATCTTTCGATTGTTTTCATCACGGATCAAAGAATAAGAACGTTAAACAGAAAATATCTTGCGCATGATTATGCGACAGATGTTCTTAGCTTTGGCTTGAATGAAAAGAACGGCAAGCCGAATAAAGAAATGCTAGAAGGAGAGATTTTCGTTTCTGGTGATACGGCAATAAGAAATGCTAAAGAATATCAAACATCTCCCAAAGAAGAAGCGATGTTGTACGTTATTCACGGTATATTGCATTTAATTGGATTTAAAGATCATAAAAAACATGACGTTCAGGCGATGCAAAAAGAAGAACAATCCATTTTAAAATTTCTAAAAAAATGATTCTGAGCGCAGAAGGCATTGTCTTAAAAACTTTTGATTTTCGAGAAACAAGCCGTATTGCAACTTTTTATACAAAAGAATACG
>JAOZRJ010000117.1 GCA_029931885.1 Candidatus Omnitrophota bacterium
GCCTTTTCGATTGCGCCTTTCATACCCTTTGCCCCGTCTGTTAATACTAGCTCTGCTCCAAAAATTTTAAAAAGTTTTCGTCGCTCAACGCTCATTGTATCCGGCATTGTCAAAATCAATTTATACCCTTTGGCAGCAGCAATAAAAGCCAATGCAATTCCTGTATTTCCGCTGGTTGGTTCAATAATAACAGAATTTTTTTTTAACAAACCTTTTTGTTCAGCATCTTCGATCATGGCGAGACCAATACGATCCTTAACGCTAGATAAAGGATTAAAAAATTCTGCTTTTACTAAAATGGTTGCGCCAAGCCCTTGAGTTAAACTATTAATACGCACCAAAGGCGTGTTGCCTATCGCTTGCGTAATATTTTCAAATATTTTAGACACAGCAGTATCTCCTTTTGTTTAATTATTTTTTAGCCTTGCTCAGCGCTTGATCTATATCCGCGATAATATCATCGATATTCTCAATTCCTATCGATAAACGAATAAAATCTGGCGTGATTCCTGTCGCTAATTGTTCTTTTTCTGAAAGCTGTTGATGCGTTGTACTAGCAGGATGAATTGCTAAGCTTTTTGCATCACCTATATTAGCTAGGTGAGAAATTAACTTTAATGAATCAATAAATTTTCTTCCACCTTCAGCTCCACCTTTAATTCCAAAGCCAATGATTGCTCCAGTGCCTTTTGGTAGGTATTTCTTAGCTTTTACTTTTTCGGGACTTGAGTCAAGACCCGGATAATTAACCCAGTTGACCTGAGGATTCTTTTCGAGGTGCTTTGCAACGGCTAACGCATTTTCAGAATGACGTGGCAATCTTAGATGAAGCGTCTCAAGTCCTTGAAGGAGCAAAAATGAATTAAAAGGTGATATTGCAGGCCCGAGATCACGTAAAAGCGTGACGCGCGCTTTAATAATATATGCAATATTTCCAAGTGGTTTTAGCGCTTCAATAAAGTTAATACCGTGATAACTTGGATCTGGATCAGCAATAAGCGGAAATTTTCCATTAGTCCAATCAAATTTTCCGGAATCAACAATTACTCCTCCCATGGATGTCCCGTGGCCACCGATAAATTTTGTTGCAGAATATACAACAATATCAGCTCCAAAATCAATTGGGCGAAGTAGATATGGGGAAACGGTATTGTCGATAACAAGTGGTATTCCATTTTTATGTGCTAATTTCGACAATGCCTCAATATCTGTCACGTTTAGTTTTGGATTTCCAATGGACTCAGCAAAAATTGCTTTTGTTTTTGATGTTATTGCTTTTTCAAATGCGTTAATATCACTTGAGTCAACAAGGTTAACCTTAACGCCAAGTCGTTTAAAAGTGTACTGAAATAATGTGTACGTTCCTCCGTATAGATTATTTGCTGCTACAATTTCATCGCCAGCCTGAGCGATGTTGAGTAGTGCGATGCTAATTGCAGATTGCCCACTTGCAACGCCCAAAGCACCAGCGCCTCCATCAAGAGCGGTAATTCTTTTTTCAAGTACATCGGTTGTTGGATTCGTTAACCGAGTATAAATATTTCCGAATTCTTTTAATCCGAAAAGATTTGCAGCATGCTCTGTGTTTTTGAACACATAAGATGTTGTCTGATAAATAGGGACTGCTCTTGCGCCAGTTGCTGGGTCAGGTTCTTGCCCTCCATGTAGCGCAAGTGTTTCGATTTTTAATTGTTTTTCTTTTGTCATGAAATCCTCCTTGATTTAAATAACGAATTCTAGAATGTTTGATTTTTGTTTTTGTTTTTCTATCATTCCCTCAAGCGTTATTGAATATAAAACTTTTTTAAATTCTTTCGAAACTTCCTGCCAAATTTCCATAGTAACCTCTGAAATAACATCCGAGCTAGAAAATGATAAGTCATCATTTTCTATTAGATCAAGAGGTCCTTCTAAGGCGGAAATAATTTCTTTAAGCGTTATTGCTCTAGGCGACTTTGCTAGTTCATAGCCTCCTTGTGTTCCACGTGTTGAGTTAATTAATCCTGCGTTCTTTAAAAGAGCAATGAGATGCCAAAGATATTTTTCGGAAATTCCTTGGCTAGAGGCAATTTCTCGCAAGAGAACCTGCTTCTTCTTGTAATGAAGAGCAAGCTCTAGCATGACCTTTGCTCCATATTTACTTTTAGCTGATAATTTCATTGTTATCTACCTTTTCTATCGATTTAGTAGAATTATATCGAAATTAAATTAAATGTCAAGAAATACTTTCCATTTTATTTTTTATTTAATTGAAGAATAAACGAAATGCTTGGTTAGCGTGGAAAATAAACGGAAAGGTAGAAAACGTCGCATAGCATAAAGGAATCTACTATTTGAGTCAGGGATGTTACGAAATGCCGGATTTTTTGCATTAATTAATTTTTCAACTAAAATAGCTATCTCCTCTGGATCTTTTTCTGTTACTTTAAGATGATCATTTGTACTTTTTTGAAACGCTTGTGAAAAATTATTATATGGGCTTTTTGTATTAAAAAAACCTTTAGCGTAGCGCCTATTTTCATAAAAGATTTTTGTTTTATATACTCCTGGCTCAATCAAGCAGACCTTAATATTAAAAGGTGCTAATTCATATAGTAAGCTCTCAGAAAATCCTTCTAAGGCCCATTTGCTTGCATTATACGCACCGAAACACGGAAGCGCATATAAACCTGCAATACTTGAAATATTGACAATAATCCCCTTCTTTTCTTCTCGCATAAAAGGGAGAACTTCTCGGGTGACATTCTGAACTCCAAAAAAGTTTGTCTCCAGTTGGTCTCGAATTTCATCCTGTGTTAAATCTTCAAAAAAACCGCCAATGCCATATCCTGCGTTGTTAACAAGAACATCAATCTTGCCCGCTTTCTCCCTCATTTTAAAA
Source organism: Candidatus Omnitrophota bacterium (assembly GCA_029931885.1). Next base: position 2,882 of record JAOZRJ010000117.1, read on the forward strand.
ACGGCCTGTTTGACTGAAATAATATTTGTAACGTCTAATTGCAGAATTTCGATTTTGCCGCCTCGCAAGCTTACTTCACCAGCAAGATCATTTTGTTTAGAAAGATCACGCATAGTTGCAAAAATATTATGTCCTGATGCGGCCAATCGCGCAGCAATATGAAGTCCAAAACCGCTTGAGCAACCAGTAATTAAAATATTCTTTTTATTTGAATTTTCAACCATAAGAGCTTTGAGAAAGCTTAGGCGTTAGACATGCTTTTCTGAATTAGCATGCAGTCGATAATTGTTACAGCGATCATGGCTTCAACAACGATAACAGCCCGAGGACAAATACAAGGGTCGTGACGTCCTTTAATTTCGAGTGTTGTTGATTTACCATCTTTTGTTAGCGTCTCTTGTGCTTTTGCAATTGAACATGTCGGGCGTACAGCTGCACGCAAGACAATATCCTCTCCGCTAGAAATTCCAGCAGAGATTCCTCCCGAATGATTTGTTTTTGTTTTGATTGCGCCATTTTCTAAAGTAAGTGTATCGTTGAATTCTGAACCTTTCATATCCGAAGCACGAAACCCATCACCTATTTCAACGCCTTTAATAGCGCCGATTGACATTACAGCGCTGGCTAATCGCGCACCAAGCTTATCGAATATAGGATCACCTAATCCTGAAGGACAATTTTTAACAACTGCTTCAATTATGCCTCCGACAGAATCGCCTTGAGCTTTAACTTCTTCGATTCGTTTAATCATTAACTCAGCAGCCTTTGCATCAGGACAACGAACAGAATTAGACTCGATAGTTTTTAAATCTATATTCTCGGCTTTTATTCCGTCGATTTCCGATGTGTATGCTTTAACGGTGATATTATGTTCCGCTAACATTTTTTTTGCAATTGCACCTGCTGCTACGCGCATTGCTGTTTCACGGCCTGAAGCACGGCCTCCGCCTCTCCAGTCACGAATACCGTATTTTTGTAAATATGTATAATCTCCATGGCCTGGACGAAGAACATCTTTAATTTGTTCATAATCTTTGGAATTTGCATCAGTATTACGAATAAGAAGTCCTATGGGCGTCCCTGTTGTTTTACCTTCAAAAACACCAGACAAAATTTCAACCTGATCCGTTTCTTTGCGTTGTGTTGAAATAGAGTTCTGGCCAGGACGACGTTTATCGAGTTTAGATTGAATATCTTTTTCCGATAACGGCATCCCAGGCCGGACTCCATCAATAACCGCACCTATCGCAGATCCGTGGCTTTCTCCGAAAGTGGTTATTGTAAAAAGTTTTCCAAAAGTATTACCTGCCATCATTTCCCCTTTAAACCCAAGGTTGTTCTTTGGTTAAGCGTTTTTCATATTCGCTAATCAACCCTGAAAATTGTTCAGTCCATCCAATGCCGTCTAATCCTTTTACAAGGCAATCTTTTGCAAACGGGTTAATATCAAAATTGTATTTTTTCTTATCTGGTGCAATAATTTTTTGATTTGGTAAATCAGCAATTATTTTAGCACTGTTCCCTTTTAAAGCAAAGCGGAATAATTCTTCTATCTGATTTGTAGGCAAACTAACTAAGAGAATGCCATTACGTAAACAATTATTATAAAAAATATCTGCAAAGCTTGGCGCAATAACCACCTTAAAGCCAAAGTCCGCAAGTGCCCATGGTGCATGTTCACGGCTGGAGCCGCATCCAAAATTATCTCGCGCAAGCAAAATAGTCGCTCCATTATATTCTGGTTTATTTAAAATAAAATCCGGGTTTAGTTTTGTTTCCTCCTCGTCAAGATAGCGCCAATCATGAAAAAGATGCTTTCCGAAACCCGTTCTTTCTACTTTTTTGAGAAATTGTTTCGGAACGATCGCATCTGTGTCGATATTTGCTCTATCGATTGGGGCAACTAATCCAATGTGTACCGTGAGTGCGTCCATGATTATATATACTCCCGAATATCGGCAATATGACCGCAAATCGCAGAGATTGCTGCCATTTCTGGCCCAACTAAATGCGTTCTACCACCCTTGCCTTGTCGTCCTTCGAAATTCCGATTGCTAGTTGATGCGCATCGTTCACCAGGTTCTAACTTGTCTTCGTTCATTGCTAAGCACATTGAACATCCTGGTTCGCGCCATTCAAACCCGGCATCTTTAAAAACTTTATCTAGTCCCTCATTCTCTGCTTGACGTTTTACGCGTCCTGAGCCAGGAACAACTAATGCTTGGACATGGCATGCAACTTTCTTCCCTTTAACAATTCTTACTGCTGCGCGTAAATCTTCAATACGCCCATTAGTGCAAGACCCAATAAAAACTTTATCAAGCTTGATTGATGCCATCGGTGTCCCCGTCTCTAGATCCATATACTCCAATGCTTTTATTGCTGCTTCTTTTTTTACTGGATCGGAAAAATCATTTGGATTCGGAACGTTTGCATCAACAGAAACTACTTGTTCT